>JAFARW010000126.1 GCA_019245275.1 Vulcanimicrobiota bacterium | reverse complement strand
CGTAAGCGGCTTTGTGATGGAAGCTTCGCCGGCCTGTGGACGTGGTCCGAGATTGTTTTCAGCGGCGAGGTCGATTGCGTGCGAAAGCAGCCGCGCACCGACCTGCGCTAACCGATCGTGCAGCATACCGTAGTCCTCGTCGGGTTGGATCGCAACCGTCTCTTGCAAGACAAGTGGACCCGTATCCATTCCGCTGTCCATCAACATAATCGAAACGCCCGTTTGCGAATCTCCGTTACGCAGCGCCGCCTGAATCGGCGTCGCACCACGGTATTGGGGCAGCAAACTCGGGTGAACGTTGAGCGCGCCGACATGCGGCAACTCGAGCACGGCAGGCGGCAAAATCCGGCCATACGACGCCACGATGAAAACGTCATAGTCGCCGCGCAGCTCGCTTGCGAATTGTTTTAGGGCAACGGGCTCAAAGATCGGGATGTCGTACGCCGAGGCGGCTCGCTTAACGTCGGTCGCTTGCAACTTCTGCCCGCGACCAGCCGGCCGATCCGGTTGCGTAACGATTCCGCGCAATGTCGTTTTCTCGGCAGTCACTTTTAACATCGGTACGGCGAAAGCACTCGTACCAAAAAACAGTGCCCGCAGATCAGAGCGCGCCGCTGGTTAACCCACGCTCTCTGCTTCGGGCGCCGGGGCGACTTCTTCGAGCTGCTCTTCTTCCTCGCGCGCAAGGTGAACATCCCGCGCCTTATCGATGTAGAGCACGCCGTTCAGATGGTCGATCTCGTGCTGCAAGCAACGCGCGAAAAGCCCCTCGCCTTCGAGCCTGATTTTCTTGCCGGCACGATCGACGCCCGTGACAGCGACGGATTCGTAACGCTTCATCTCGCCGACGTAACCTGGGACTGAGAGACAGCCTTCAGCGGCCTCGGCCTCGCCGCGCGCTTCAACGAGCTTCGGATTGATGACCACGAAAGGTCCGTGCTCGGGATCATCGTCGTGCAAATCGATCGTGAAGATGCGCTTCGATACATCGATCTGCGGAGCGGCAAGGCCGATCCCCGGCGCAGCGTACATCGTGACGAACATATCGTCGATCAACTGTTGAAAGAGCGGATCGGCGATTTCATCCGGCCGTACGCGCTTGGCAGTTTTGCGCAGCGTCGGATGTCCATCGTGAATAATCGTACGAACGTAGGGCACAGCGCGCTACTGATTGGGGAGCGGCGAAACGGTTACCTTCGTTGACAACACTGCTCTGTCACGCTGAGCTTGTCGAAGCGCAACAACGATTGAGAAGGCTATGAAAACGCTATTAGGGCGGGGTGACGTTGAGTTCACAGTGTGACGTCCCCCGAGGGAAATCTCACCCTGCCCTGAGAGCGCAATCGATTGCGGTGGCGCTTCGACAAGCTCAGCGTGACAGGCTAAAGAATGAAGTTCGTTAGGTCCGCGTCTTTGATGATGTCCGTGAGCTTCTCGCGAACGTACGTGCCATCGATGTGTACGATCCCCGACTCTTCCGGCGCTCCAAAACTCAGATCTTCTAGCAAGCGCTCCATCACCGTGTGCAACCGACGCGCCCCAATGTTCTCGCTTTGCTCGTTGACTTGCATCGCGAATTGCGCGATCTGCTCGATTGCATCCGGATCGAACTCTAACGTCACGTTTTCCACGCCGAGGAGCGCCTTGTATTGCTCGACCAACGCGTTGCGCGGCGCCGTCAGGATCGTCTTGAAATCTTCGGCCGTTAATGAATCGAGCTCGACGCGAATCGGAAAGCGTCCCTGCAGCTCCGGAATCAAGTCCGACGGTTTGCTCATGTGAAATGCGCCGGCCGCGATGAAGAGGACATGATCGGTCTTGAGCGGGCCGTGCTTCGTATTGACCGTGCTGCCCTCAACGATCGGTAGGATGTCCCGCTGCACGCCTTCACGTGAGACGTCCGGCCCACGTGCGCCTTGACTGCCGGCAACCTTATCGATTTCATCGATGAAGATAATGCCGTTTTCGCCGGCGCGTCGTAGTGCCTCGCGTTTAACGGCGTCGATGTCGATCAGTTTGTTCGACTCTTCTTGCGCGAAGATCCGTCGCGCCTCGGCAACGGTGACGCGCTTGCGCGTCTTCTTCTTCGGCAGCAGGCCGCCGAGCATGTCGCCCAAATCGGCGCCGCTTGAGTCAACTCCGCCGATAACGCCGATCGGCAAACTCTGCGCTTCCTCAACCTCGATCTCGATCAATCGAACGTCGTAAAAGCCGCGCTCGATATCCGCGCGCGCTGCTTCGCGCGTGCGCAGGACTTCATCACGCTGCGTCGGCGTCGTAGCGGGGGCGGTCACCGTTTGCGTCTGCGTCGCCGTGCCGCCGAAAATCGAGCCCAGTGTTGCAGCGAACGGATTGCCCGAGGGTTGCGACGACGGAGGTCGGGTCTCGGGATGCAGCGCATCGATGATCCGCTCGATCGCCGCGTGTTCCGCCGCTTCGCTTACTTCTTCGCGGCGCTCTTCCTGAACGATGCGCACCGCGACTTCGGCTAAATCTCGGACCATCGATTCAACGTCTCGCCCGACGTAGCCGACCTCAGTGTACTTCGTGGCCTCGACTTTGACGAACGGCGCACCCGCAAGTGCGGCGAGCCGGCGCGCGATCTCCGTTTTGCCGACTCCCGTTGGCCCGATCATCAGGATGTTCTTCGGAATGATATCGCTGCGCATCTCATCGGGGACGCGCTCGCGGCGATAGCGATTGCGCATCGCGATCGCTACGGCTCGCTTGGCTTTCGCTTGACCAACGATGTACTTGTCGAGTTCGCCGACGATCTTGCGTGGCGTTAAATCAAATGAGTTCGTCATTTTCCGTTTGATGACATCGTCTCAACGACGACGTCCTTGTTCGTATAGATGCAGATATCGGCCGCAATCTCGAGGGAGGTTCGCGCGATCGTCTCGGCGTCCAGCGAAGTATTGCGGACTAGCGCCGTGGCCGCGGCTTGCGCGTAGGGACCGCCGCTTCCGATTGCGACGACGCCTTCATCCGGCTCGATCACATCGCCATTGCCGCTGAGCACGAAAAGATGCTGCGGAGTTCCCACGATCAGCAGCGCTTCGAGGCGGCGAAGCGCACGATCTTGACGCCAATCCTTTGCCAACTCAACCGCAGCCCGAACGATGTTGTCTTTGTACTCGCCGAGCTTCCCTTCGAATTTTTCGAGGAGCGTAATGCCGTCGGCCGCCGACCCTGCAAAGCCGGCCAGAACCTTGCCGTCTGAAATGCGGCGCACCTTACGCGCGCCGTGCTTCATGATCGTCTTATCGAAGGTCACTTGACCGTCGCCCGCGATCGCAAGTTGGCCATCGCGGCGAACGGCGATGATCGTCGTTGAATGCAGCTGCATATCCCTGACTACTTACCCGACGTGCGCCAGTAAGGTTCCAGCCGCGCTCGGGCGGCCTAGGGCCGCGCGAAAATCAGCGAGGGCGTCGAGCGCGCGCTCGGCCATCTTGCGACGGCGCAGTTTCTTCTCGCGAGGTGCATCCTCGGGCGCAGGCATGTACTGCCAGGTGACGTTTGCAGGTTGGAAATCAGCCGTGACGCGGTTTTGGAGGTGCGCGATCACGGCGCCAAGAGCGGTTTGCGAGGGAACGCGCACCTGCGGGAGACCAAGCATGCGTCGCGCGGCCGCGATGCCGGAAATCGCGCCGCACGCTGCTGCTTCGACGTAGCCCTCGGCGCCAGTGATCTGTCCTGCAAAGTGCAAGGCTTCGAAGCCGCGC
>JAFARW010000043.1 GCA_019245275.1 Vulcanimicrobiota bacterium | reverse complement strand
AGCGCGTCGCGCGCAAATATCTTCACCCCAATGCGATGATCGAAATCTACGCCGGCCCTCCGGGGCAGTGGTCGCAGCACGGAGTTCTGTCACCCTGAGCGAAGTCGAAGGGCCACAATGCAGACGACCGTAGCGAATATTCAAACGATCGACCCGTCGACCGGCGAGCCGCTCGAGCGGTTCGAGTACACGCCGCCGGCCGATGTTGAGAAAAAAACCGATCGCGCCGCAGCGTTTCAGCGCAAATGGCGCAACGAGGATTTCGCGCGGCGGGCTGAAGTGTTGCGCGCGACCGCGCGCACGTTGCGCTCGCGAAGCGAGGAGTTTGCGGCCACGGCCACGCGCGAAATGGGAAAGCCGATCGTGCAAGCGCTCGCGGAGATCGAAAAATGCGCGTGGTGTTGCGACTTCTATGCCGACAACGCCGCAAAGTTCTTGAGTGAAGAGAATGTCGCTACGAATGCCGCTCGCAGCTTCGTTGGCTTTCGGCCGCTCGGCGTGATCCTTGCCGTCATGCCGTGGAACTTTCCGTTCTGGCAAGTCTTCCGGGCCGCGGCGCCGGCGTTGATGGCCGGCAATGTCATGCTGCTCAAGCATGCCTCGAACGTTTCGCGCTGCGCGCTGCAGATTGAGGAGATATTTAAAGAAGGCGGTGCATCGCCCGGCCTCTTCACGACGCTGCTGTTGCATAGCGACCGCGTTGCCGATTTGCTTGCAGATCGGCGCGTCGCTGCGGCAACACTAACGGGGAGCGAGGGCGCGGGCATCTCGATCGCATCGGCGGCCGGCCGCAACCTAAAGAAAACCGTGCTCGAGTTAGGCGGCTCCGATCCGTTCATCGTCTTGGCGGACGCCGATATTCCGGCGGCCGTTGACGCGGCAGTTAGGTCGCGATTTCAAAATGCGGGGCAAAGCTGCATCGCGGCCAAGCGCTTCATCGTTGAAGAGACGATTTACGACGAATTCGTCGCCGCATTTGCCGATGCGGCACGCGGCCAAACGATCGGCGACCCGATGGAACGTGCAACGCAACTCGGTCCGCTGGCCCGCGAAGACCTTCGCGATGCGCTGCATCGGCAGGTCGAGGCATCGGTTGAACGCGGTGCGCGAATCGCTACCGGCGGCAAGTTTGTGGAGCGACCCGGCTTCTTCTACGAACCGACCGTACTCGCCGATGTCAAAGACGACGCCCCGGCGTTTACTGAAGAGACGTTCGGACCGGCCGCGGCAGTAACGAAGGCGCGCAACGCAGACGACGCGGTCGCGCTCGCGAATGACAGCTCGTTTGGTCTCGGCGCGACGATCTGGAGCCGCGACGTTGAGCGCGCAACGAAACTCGCGGCGCAAGTCGAATCAGGCAGCGTCTTCATCAACGGCGTAATGGCAAGCGATCCGCGCTTACCGTTCGGCGGCGTTAAACGCAGCGGTTACGGCCGCGAGTTAAGCCACCACGGCATTCACGAATTCGTCAACATTCAAACGGTCTGGATCGGCCCCGCTAAGTAAAGCGACTAGGTCGCCTTCAGCATCTTGAACGCGTGCGGGCTCCAGTCATTGCTAACGAATCCATAGAGCACCCACGCTAAGCACATCGCCTCGAGATAACGGGCGGATGCGATCGGTCCAATGTCGGCAACTTCCCATCCCCACGCCTTGCAGACATCGGCAACCGCGCGTTTTGCATCCGCATCGTCGCCCGCGATGAACATCGTCGGCGGACCGCCAGGCAGCTTTGGGTCGACGAACAGCGGCGCCCCGACCGTGTTGAACGCCTTGACGACTTTCGCATCCGGAATCGCGCGCTGATTCTGCTCGCCGCCCGAATCGGTGCCGCTCGGATCGAGCGTCGGCGGACCCTCGCCGAAGACGAGCGGATTCGTCACGTCGATTACGACCTTGCCGCTGAATTTTTGCTTACCGGCATCTTCAATGATGTGTGGTGTAGCGCGGCCACGGGTTGCCAGCGCGATCATTTCGCCAAACGCCGCCGTTTCCGCGAACGAACCAATCTGACAGTTGACTTCACGCGCAAAATCCGCCAGCTTTGGCGGGTCACTCGTACCGACCATAACCTCGTGGCCGCGCGAAATAAAACCGCGCGCTAGCGATTTGCCGACATCGCCGCTGCCGAGCACGCCAACCTTCATCTTCGTTGCACCTCCGCCGCACGGCCGGTTTCGGCCGAGCAGAGTTCTTGAATGCGAGACAAACCCTCGCGTAGTTGGTCGATCGGCCCAACCCAACTCAGGCGGAGCCAGCCTTCAAAACGCTCGCCGAATGCGATCCCCGGGATCGCAATGACGTCGAAGCGATCCGCAAGTTCATGCGCAGCCGTAAGCGAGCTGATGCCCTCGGGCAATGCGATGCATGCATAAAACGAGCCCTCGGGCGTGACGTAACGAAAGCCGCTCGCGTTTAAGACGCCCACGGCCGCGCTGCACTGCTCACGGTACCATGCGGCGTGTTCGCGCAGAGCACCGGGCGTCCGGAAGATTTCGAATGCAACCCACTGCGCGAATGTGCTGGCAGCCGATGTGACCCAAGCATGCGCCTTAACGATCGCCTCCGCAATCGAATGCGGCGCCAGTGTCCAGCCGAGCCGCAAGCCCGTCAACGCGTTGCTCTTCGAAAGCGAGTTCGTGACAATCGTATGCGGATAGACCGCGGCCATATGACCGGGATCATCAATGTAGGTCTGCTCGCGATAGATTTCGTCGTGCAGAACATAGATGGGCTCTCCCGAACGCCGCAGCAAAGCAGCCGCTAACTCTTCCGCGGCACTCTTGTGCATCACGCGACCGGTTGGATTCGAAGGCGAGCAAAAAACGATCAGGCGCGTTCGTTCGGTCACTGCCTCTAAGATGCGCTGCGCATCGAACGCAAAGTCCGCCTTCTCTTCCATCGCGACGGTGCGCAGCTCGACGCCTTCGAGGCGCGCCATCTTCGCATACGCTGGGAATGCCGGCTCGACTAGGAGCATTTGATCTTTCGCCGGATCGAGCAATGTCTTGATCGCGACGTAGACGGCCTCTTGCGATCCGGTCATCATGCAAACATTGTTCGCATGCGTGTAGTCCGGATACGCATAGTGCTCCGCAATCATCTCTCGCAATTCCGGATCACCGGCGTTAACCGTATAGCGCAAAGCTTCAACTTGCGCGCGCTGCAATGCCGCAGTCAAATATTTCATTGTCGGCGGGAGCGATGGCTCGCCTAGCCCGAGATCGATCGAGCCGGCTTTGCGTTTAGCGGCGATCTCGCGAATCAACGAGCCGCCGATCGCGCGAACGAGCGGATTCAAACGGCAACCTCGTAATCACGCAGAGCGGCATTCAGCGACGTCTTACGATCCGTTGACGCATCGCGCGTGCCGATGACAAGGGCGCACGGCGTCGAGAACTCTCCGGCGGTGAACTTCTTCGGCAACATTCCCGGGATGACGACTGCGCGTGCAACCACGCGGCCTTTTGTGGTCGACGGCCTGCTGCCGCGCACGTCGACGATCGGCGTGCTCGCCGTCAAGACAACGCCGGCACCGAGAACTGCTTCGGCTTCGATCCGCACGCCTTCGACAACGATGCAGCGCGAACCGATGAATGCGCCGTCCTCGACGATCACCGGTTGGGCTTGCGGCGGTTCAAGGACGCCGCCGATTCCGACGCCGCCGGAGAGATGCACGTTGCTGCCGATTTGCGCGCAAGAACCAACGGTCGCCCAAGTGTCGATCATCGAATTCTCGCCGATATAAGCGCCGATATTGACGTAACCCGGCATCAAGATCGTGCCGCGTCCCAAAAACGAACCGTATCGCGCGACGCCGGGCGGGACGCACCGGACTCCGGCAGCCGCGTAATTCGACTTGAGCGGCAACTTGTCGTAAAAGTGTAATGCCGGGCCGGCTTCAATTGCTGATGTCTCACGCCGCGCGAAATAGAGCAGAATCGCTTCCTTGATCCAAGCGCGCGTGACCCACTGGCCGCCGCGCGGTTCGCAGACTCGTAACTCGCCGGAATCGAGCCCCGCGATGACCTCATCGATGATCTCGGCTTCGCGCGAGCGCGGATCAACGCGTTCGCGTAGCAACTGTTCGATGCGCGCCTGAAGGTCGCGGGGGTCCATATCCGCGTCGGTTACGGCGGTCGCAAAGGCCAATCCCGCGCCGAAAAAACGCCGGACGATTCAATGGGTAAGAAAATCGTTACCGCGAGCGAATCCATAGGACCCCGCTCGTAAGCAATAGCGCACCGCCGCAACGAGGAGACGACGTTGCCGAATACGCCTGAAGACGAACAACGGATCGACGCGATACGCTTTTTGAGCGTCGACGCGGTCCAAAAAGCGAACTCCGGCCACCCCGGCCTTCCGCTGGGCGCCGCGGCATTCGCCTACACGCTTTGGACGCGCCACTTGCGTTTCAATCCGAAAGACCCGAAATGGTTCGATCGCGATCGTTTCATCTTGAGCGCCGGTCACGGCTCGATGCTGCTTTACTCGCTGCTTTACTTGACCGGATACGATCTCACGCTCGACGATATCAAGCAATTTCGCCAACTCGGCAGCAAGACGCCCGGTCACCCCGAGTACGCCGATACGCCGGGCGTTGAGGTAACAACCGGCCCGCTGGGACAAGGCGTCGGCAACGCTGTCGGAATGGCCGTCGCGGAAGCGCACATGGCCGCGGTCTACAACCGCGACATCAAAATCGTCGACCATCACACCTACTGCATCGCGAGCGACGGCGATCTAATGGAAGGCCTCTCGCATGAGGCGGCGTCTTTCGCAGGCCACCAACAGCTCGGAAAATTGATCGTCCTCTATGACGACAACAAAGTTTCGCTCGCCGGGCCGACCGACATCACGTTCACCGACGAACATCTCCTGCGCTTCCAATCGTATCGCTGGCACACGGAGTGCGTTGACATCCACCATGGCAACGATGTCGAATCGGTCGACCGCGCGATCACGGCCGCGAAAAACGTCACCGACAAGCCTTCGTTCATCGCGATTCGAACGCACATCGGCTACGGTTCACCGAAGCAGGACACGTTCAAAGCGCACGGCGAGCCGCTCGGCCCGGATGCGGTCAAAGCGACGAAAGAAAAACTCGGCTGGCCGCTGCAGCCCGACTTCTACGTGCCCGATGACGTGTTGCGTTTCTATCGTGACCTCGGTGCAAAAGGCGCGCAACTGCAAGCCGAATGGCAGAAACGCTACGACTCATGGAAAGCGCAGGAGCCGGAACTTGCCAAACAGTTCGAACGCACGGTGGCGGGAGAGTTGCCGGCGCAGATTCCATGGCCGACGCCGACAGGCGACCTTTTAAACGCGGCGACGCGCGACTCGGGCGGCAGCGTGATGAACGCGATCGCCGGCGCACTGCCGGAACTCGTCGGTGGTTCGGCAGACCTCGATCCCTCGACGAAAACCTATCTCAAGGACTTCGGAGATTTCGAACCCGGTTCGTACGCCGGACGAAATATTCACTACGGTGTGCGCGAGCACGGCATGGCTGCGATCAACAACGGCATGGCGATGCATGGCGGCCTCTTGCCATTTGGCGCGACGTTCTTCAATTTTACGGACTACATGAAGCCGTCGATGCGCTTGGCCGCAATCACGAAAGCGCGCGCGATTTACGTACTGACGCACGACAGCATCTTCTTGGGCGAAGACGGCCCGACGCATCAGCCGATCGAACAACTCGCAACGTTCCGCGCGCTGCCGAACATGACGTTGATCCGTCCGGCGGATGCGCTTGAATCGCTCGAAGCGTGGAAGTTGATGGTCCAGCCGAAAACCGGTCCTTGGATGCTCGTTTTGACGCGCCAAAAAGTGCCGTTCCTCGGCGAGCGCAACGCCGATGTCGCGCGCGGCGCCTACGTCCTGGTGGACTGCGAAGGAACGCCGGACCTGATTTTGATCGCAACCGGTTCGGAGGTGCATCTCGCCGTCGAGGCAGCGAAGCTGCTCGAAAACCAAGGCACGCGAACGCGCGTTGTGTCAATGCCGTCTTGGGAGCTCTTCGCGGCGCAGCCGGAATCGTACCGGAATGAGGTGCTGCCGCCGGATGTTCGCGGACGGATGTCGATCGAAGCCGGCGCGACGCTCGGTTGGGAGCGTTGGATTGGCGATCGCGGCTACGCGTTCGGCGTAGACCGCTTCGGAACGTCGGCGCCGGCCGAGGCGATTGCCAAAGCGTACGGGTTCACTCCGGAAAACATCGCGAAGATTGCCTCGGAGCGATTCGCCACCGTCAGCCGCTAGAGGAGAGTATGGAAAAACACTTACAGCAATTAGCCGACGCCGGACAGAGCGTTTGGATCGACAACCTGCGCCGCAGCATGTTCGCATCCGGTGAACTCCAGCGGATGATCGATCAAGGCTTGCGCGGGATGACCTCCAACCCGACGATCTTCGAAAAAGCAATCGGCAGCGGCAACGACTACGACGAACAGTTGCGCGCGCTGATCGGACACGAGCACGATGCGGAGACGCTGTTCTGGGAACTTGCGATCAAGGACATCCAGACGGCAACCGATCTTTTTCGACCCACCTTCGACAGCCTTGCCGGCAACGACGGCTTTGTCAGTTTGGAAGTTTCTCCGCTGCTCGCGCACGACACCACCGGAACGATCGCGGCCGCCAAGGAGATTTGGAAGCGCGTCAACCGCCCGAACTTGATGGTTAAAATTCCCGGCACAAACGAAGGCGTCCCCGCGATCGAAGAGTGCATCGCCGAAGGGCTCAACATCAACGTGACGCTGGTTTTCTCGATCGACATGTACGAGAAGACGGCGCGCGCGTACATCGCCGGCCTCGAGCGGCGGCGGCGTGAAGGAAAGCCGATCGACCACATACGCTCGGTCAACAGCTTCTTCGTTAGCCGCATCGACACGGCGATCGACAAGCTGCTCGACGAGCGCATCGCTAAAGGCGAGAAACTTGCAGATCTGCGCGGCAAGACCGGCATCGCGAACCTGAAGCTCGCGTACCAGAGTTACCTCTCGCTTTTCGAAGGGCCGGCTTTTGCGGAACTGCGCGCAGCCGGCGCCGCGGTGCAACGTCCGCTTTGGGCCAGCACGTCGACGAAGAATCCGAAGTATTCGGATCTGATGTATGTCGAGAACGTCATCGCGCGCAACACGATCAACACGATGCCGCCCGGAACGTATGACGCGCTGCTCGACCATGGGAACATCCGCCCTGATACGATCCTCGAAGACCTCGACGGCGCGCGCGCCGTCATGCAAGCCCTTCGCGATGCGAACATTTCGCTCTATGAGGTGACGAGCAAGCTCGTTCGCGACGGCGTTGCGGCATTTGCCGATTCATTTGCGGCTCTGCTTGGAGCGATCGTCTACAAACAGAAGCAACTTTCCGGCGGCGTGCAGCGCGTGGCGCTCGGCCTTGGAAACGCTCAATCGAACTACGATCAGACTCTGGATGCACTCGCGAAAGAAGACGTTCTCACGCGGCTGTGGGGCAAAGACACCACACTTTGGACAAACGATGCCGATGCGGCGAACATCATCAAAACCGCACTCGGGTGGCTCGACATCCCGCAGCACATGCTCGAAAACGTGCCGAACGTCAAGGCGTTCGCGCAGGACGTGGCACAGAAGTTCAGCCACGTCGTCGTTCTCGGTATGGGCGGCAGCTCGCTCGCGCCGGATATTCTGCGCGCGACCTTCGGCAAGGCTGACGGTTTTCCGCGCCTGCACGTGCTCGACTCAACCGATCCCGTTCAGATCGAGGCGTTGGAAAAACACATCGATCTGATGGAGACGCTTTTCATCGTGGCGAGCAAGAGCGGCACGACGACGGAGCCCGACGCTTTCTATCGTTACTTCCACGAGAAGATCAGCCGGGCAGTCGGCTCATCAAAAGCGGGCAATCACTTCATCGCGATTACGGATCCCGGCACGAAACTCGAAACCGAGGCGCAAGCGAACCACTTCCTCTCCGTATTCGCGAACGATCCAAACATCGGCGGCCGGTATTCCGCGCTCTCGTATTTCGGAATCGTGCCGGCGGCGCTCGCCGGCTACGATATCAACCTGTTGCTTGACCGCGGCCTCGGCGCGATGCATGCAAATGAAAAATCGGTCGCACCAAAGGATGCGCCGGGAGTGCGCTTCGGCGCGGCGATCGGCTCGTTGGCGAAATCCGGTCGCGACAAGCTGACGATCGTGACGCATCCGCAAATCGAAGCGTTCGGCGCCTGGGCCGAGCAGTTGATTGCGGAATCAACCGGCAAACTCGGCAAGGGAATCGTGCCGATCGAGGGCGAGCCGCTCGGAGCGCCGTCGTCTTACGGCGACGATCGCGTCTTTGTTTATGTTGGAAGTGGTCTGCCTGATGCCGATTCGGCGACGGAATCCGCGCTCGCGACACTCGAAGACGCCGGCCATCCGGTCATTCGCCTCGCAATGAATGACCCGTACGATGTCGGCGAGCAATTCTATCTTTGGGAGATCGCGACCGCAGTTGCCGGCTCGATCATCGGCATCAATGCCTTCGATCAACCGAACGTGCAAGAGTCGAAAGACAACACGAAAGCGCTGCTCGCAGAAAAAGACAAGAAAGGCAGCTTCACCGAGCCGGCGGTCAATATTTCAAGCGAGGCGCTCGATGTCACGTTCCTCTCGGGCAGCAGGTCCGTCAGTGCGAATGACGTCAACCGCGCCCTCGCGGACGTCTTCGGCCAGATCAAACCGCACGACTACGTTGCATTTACGGCCTACATCGCGCGAAACGACGCGCACACGGATATCCTGCGCGAGATGCGCGTCAAGGTGCGCGATGCGCATCGTGTCGCAACAACCGTCGGATTCGGACCGCGTTTCCTGCATTCGACCGGGCAACTGCATAAAGGTGGCCCCAAC
>JAFARW010000040.1 GCA_019245275.1 Vulcanimicrobiota bacterium | reverse complement strand
CAGCGGCGTGCTCTTGCCGTTCATTCTCGTCTTCATGCTCCTCTTGATCAATCGGAAATCACTGATGGGCGAGTACCGCAACGGGCCGGTCTTCAACGTGATCGCCTGGACAACGGCGATCGTCGTCAGCGCGCTGACGGTGCTGTCACTCTATCAAACGCTTTTCCCCGCGCCGAGTTAAGCGAGCAGTCGACGTCGCAACAGCCGCCGAAACCACGGGCATGACGCCCGAGCAAGTCGTCGCTTTTGCGGAGGCGCTTTCGCGCATTGCCGCGGGCGGTGGGGGTCCGAAGGCCTTCGCCGGATACCTCGCTCAAGAGCTTGGCGTCACGGTGCTCGTTGAAGACGCGGAGTGGCGGCATGTTGCAACCGCGGGTTCCGCTTCAAGCGCGCCGGATTCAGTCCGCGAGCTGATAGAAGAGCATCAACTAGTGGAACGCAGGTTGCATCCACTGCGGAATGGCGCCCTCGGCGCTGCCCTGCCGATCTTCGCTGGAGAAACGCAGCTCGGCTGGCTCGCGGTGTTTGGAGCGAAACTGCCACGCGGCGCGGAACCTGCAATTCGCTTGACTGCGAGCGCAATTGCGGTTGAATTGGCTCGCGAGCGCGGCGGCGGACGCAGTCGAAAGAGGACGTTCTGGGACCGTCTGCTCGCCGGCGGCTACCACGACACGATCGCGGCCAAAGACGAAGCGACTGCACGCGGTATTGCGCTCGCCGACCACTACGTGGCGGTTGCATTAGAGACGGAGGTTTCCGACGAAACCAGTGCTGCAGCCGAAATCGGCGACGCGCGAGCAGCCGCGCTCGATGCGTTTCGATCGCAGAGAGACATTGGAATCGTCGAGCGCGCGGCGACGCTTCTTCTCGTCATTCCCGCCGAGCGGGAGATCGATGTGGCAAACATTCGCACGGCAGCGTCGCTTCTACCGAACAACGCTGCCCGCAAGCATTCGGGCTTGAAACTTTCCGGCGGCGTCGGCGAACAGTTGCCGCTCCTATCGGCGGCGCGTTCAGCCGAACAAGCGACGAACGCAATGCTCATCGGGCGTCGAATTCTGGGCAGCGGCAATGTCTGCGCATACGATGATCTCGGGATCTATCCGCTGCTCTTGGAGGGTGGCAATACGCAGATGCTGCAAGACTTCGCCGAGCGGACCTTGGCGCCGCTACGAGCATACGATGAGAAGCATCAGACGGAGCTCGAACGCACGCTCACGCTGTACTTTGAAGTGGGCGAGAACGTGAAGACGGCGGCCGAACGACTGTCCGTTCATCGCCACACCGTCTTCTACCGGCTGCGGCAGATCAGCGAGATCTGCGGCTGCAAACTCGAAAGCCCTCACGATCAATTGACGCTTCGCACGGCTTTGGCAATCGATGCACTCAACAACTAACGGCTCGAAGCGTGCTTCGGTCAAACGCGACGTGCTGCGTTCAGCTAGGGAACACAACGTGCGCTTCGTGCGCCTCGTCTTCACCGACATCTTGGGCGCGAGTAAGAATGTTTCGATTCCAGTTAGCGAGTTGGAGCGCGCGCTCGCCGGCGAGGTGACATTCGATGGCGGATCGATCGATGGGTTCGTCCGGGGCGAGGAGCTCGATATGGCTTTGCTCCCGGATCCGGCGACATTTGCCGTCTATCCCTGGAGCGCATCGGATGGCGCGGAGGCGCGTTTGATCTGCGATGTGGGCGCGACGGATGGAACGCCCTTTGAAGGCTGCCCGCGCACGACGTTGCGCCGTGTCGCTGAAACGACTCAGACGCATTATCCGGGACTTGCAGTCGGCTTGGAGGTTGAGTTCTACCTCTTCGAAAGTGCCTCAACGCGCAGCCCCGACGTCGGATCGTACTTTGATTCCTCACCGAACGATCGCGGCGAGGAAGCGCGCAGCGCAATCGTCGCGGCGCTGCAAGCGATGGGCGTTCCGGTTGCGGCGTCCCATCACGAGCACGGCAATGGACAGCATGAGGTTGATTTGCCGCACGGCGATCCACTGCACGCCGCCGATCACTTGTTGACGATTCGTTCCGTTACCAAACAAGTTGCCACGCGTTACGGACTGGACGCAACGTTCATGCCCAAGCCGATCGAGGATCAAGCGGGGAGCGGGCTGCACGTTGACTTTCGTTTGGGATCGGGCGACGAAGCGCCCAAACTTTACTTTGTCGGCGGCCTCCTCGCGCACGCGCCGGCGCTGACCGCAGTCTGTAACTCCACCGTCAACTCGTACAAGCGGCTGGTGGCGGCGTGGGACGCGCCGATCTACACGACGTGGTCGCATCGCAGCGCGGATGCGCTCGTCCGCGTCCCGCCGTCCCAATCGCAAGCGCGCATCGAAATGCGCAGTCCCGATGCCGCAGGAAATCCCTATCTTTCGCTCGCCGTTTTGCTAGGGGCGGCGAGTGATGGCGCGGCGCACGGCATCTTGCCGGGCGATCCGCTCGTCGGGCCGAGCTACGCTCTCACGGATCGCGAGCGTCGCGAGCGTGGCATTCGGCCGCTGCCGGCGTCGCTGCGCCAAGCAATCGAAGAACTCGATGCCGATCAAGTGGTCCACAACGCGCTCGGCGACCACATCTACCACGCGTTTCGCGATGCCAAACTCGCGGAGTACGAGCGCTATCGGCGCGCGGTTCATCCATGGGAACACCGCGCGTATCTGCGCCTGTACTAGGCGCTAACTGAACAATGGTGACGTATCTCGATGAAGATGCCGTGCGCCGCTTGCTGCATTGGCATGACTTGATTCCGGCGCTCGAAGATGCGCTCGCTAAATTTTCTTCCGGACGGGTTCTACACCCGGTGCGCAACGTGCTGACGATCGAAGAGCGACAGCGTTATTTGGGGATCATGCCTGCGGTGACCGACGAGATCGCAAGCGTCAAAGTCATCAACTACTATCCGCGCAACGAGGGAACGGGCGTGCCGACGCATCTCGGGGTCATCGTCCTCTTTCGCGCCGACACGGGCGAGCCGCTCGCCGTCATGGATGGACGCCTGGTCACGGAGATGCGCACCGCAGGCGTCTCCGCCGCGGTGACGAGGCGTTTGATGCCGCCGGAGAGCCGCGTGCTTGCGATCTTAGGCAGCGGCGTCCAAGCGCAGGCGCATCTGGAAGCGTTGCAGACGATTCATCAATTTGATGAAGTGCGCGTCTGGAGCCGAATGCCGGATCATGCGCAGCACTTCGCATCTAAACATGGCGCGACGGCGATGGATGCCGAGGCAGCGGTGCGCGCCGCGGACGTCATCGTCACCGCTACGAACGCGCATGAGCCGGTGCTCAAAGGCGCATGGCTAAAACGGGGCGCGCACGTCAACAGCGTCGGCGCGAATCGGCCGACGTGGCGCGAGCTCGACGATGACGTGATGGGCAACACGGTCGTCGTCGATTCGCGCGAAGCGACGCTCCAAGAATCCGGCGACGTCATTAACTCGAAAGCGACGATCGCAGCGGAGATCGGCGAGTTGTTTGCCGGAACGAAATCGATCCCGCAAACGGAGACGACGGTCTTTAAGTCGGTTGGACTCGCTGTTGAAGATCTTGCCGCCGCGCAGATCGTTTATGAAGCCGCCTCGCGCAACAATGTCCAAGCCGCCAGCACGTCCTCGCGCGTCGTGCGATAGTTGCCGATCGCAAGGCGCAGGGCTAGGCGCCCGTCTAG
>JAFARW010000035.1 GCA_019245275.1 Vulcanimicrobiota bacterium | reverse complement strand
AGATCAAACGCTATCCGGCATTGACTAGCGGCGTTTCATGCCGCGATAACGCTTGCGAGTTCTACACGCAGGCCGACGTCCGCCGAATCGTTCGTTTTGCGAAGAGCCGCAACATCACCGTTGTGCCGGAAATCGAGATGCCGGCGCACGCCACTGCGGCGCTGCGCGCCTATCCGCAACTCGGCTGCGGGAGCGCCGGCGTCATTTGTCCGCGGGAATCCGCGGTTGCATTTCTCGAAAATGTCCTCGTCGAGGTGATGCGGCTTTTTCCATCCCGCTACATCCATGTCGGCGGTGATGAAGCGCCGGTCAGTACCGAACGATATTTAATGCCGCGCATCGAGGCGTTTTTGCATGCTCACGGTCGCGCCATGGTCGGCTGGGACGATATCCTTGGATCCGGTGTCTCCCGCAAGGCGGTGATCATGGCGTGGAACGGCGAGCGCCGCGCGATTGCCGCAATCTCCGCCGGCCACGATGTCGTAATGGTGCCTGATGGGCCGTTGTACTTCGATGCCTACCAAGGGGCGCGCTCTCAAGAACCGCCTGCGACGCAACATATGGCAACGCTCGAAGAGGTTTACTCATACGACCCGACTCCTGATGGATTGAGCGGTGAACAACGTTCGCACATCTTGGGGGCTGAAGCGGCCCTATGGACCGAAAAGATCGCTTCTCCAAATCGTCTGTTTGCGATGGCGTTGCCACGCGCGATCGCGCTCAGTGAAATCGCTTGGACGCCGCCCGCTCAAAAGAGCTGGCGGAGCTTCTTGTCGCGGCTACCCGCTCAATTGGCGTGGTTGCGCGCGAACGGCTATTCGTTTCGCACTCCGTCGCCCATGATCGACGTGATCGGCAGGCGCATGCGCTTTCAGTCGATGCCCGGCAATGTTTCCGGCGCCATCGCGCTGACCGACCAGAGCGCCGCGACGGTGCGTCTCAACGAACCGCTCAAAGGCGTCGAGATTCGCTACACACTGGACGGCACGGCGCCCACCGCGCGAAGCGCACTCTATGGCTCGCCGCTAAACCTAAGGCTCGATCGTGGATCTCAGACCGTTACCGCGGCAGCATTTGACGCGCGAGGTGAGGTAAGCGAGTCAAGCTCGGTTGTCGTTAAGCGGCTCGCACCATCGGCATTCAAGCGAACAAACGGTTCGCGCGCTTGGGGATCGATCGTCTCGCCGTAAGGCGTTAGTGGCCGGCTACGTTCCCTTCGGAGCGCCGAAGTAGTGGATCATTTTCAAAATGAAAGAATGCGTTGTCGAAAGCAGGCTTGCATCGCCGTAGGCAAAGTACAGCTCGTCGTGCAGCGACTGCCGATGGTACGCAAATGAAAGATTCCACGCGCCGGTGCAAGGCGCGGTTACAGCGCCCGGTGGCGGCGCAACGTAGATCGTCGTGCAGTTGACCGGGGCAGCCGCGAAGACGAGCGGCGGCGTCCCGATGATGCGGCGAACGCCGACCGTCAGCGACGAATTTGGCCCGGTCGCAAGATTATAGCCAAGGCGTTCGAGCCATTGGATATTGACGCCGCCGTTATCGAGGTATTGACGCGTGTCGTCAACCTCAAGTAGGAGTGACGCACGATCGCCGACGCGCATCGTTGTGCTTCGCGTCCAAGAGTCGAGTTTGCCGGGACCGAAGCGCCCCGTATTATAGGTGATCGTTGTCGGCGTGGACGAGCTGCCGTGGTTTGGAAAGTTCCCGGGCGAATTGACGGTCCCGCTGTGCCAAGTCACGCCGACGCCGTTTTGTGAGATCGGGGTGAAGATGCACGCGGCACCCGTGCAGCCGAAGTTCTGCAATAAGTAGCTCGAACCCAATGACACTTGCGCATCGATCCGGCTCTTCGTTAGCACGTCGATCAAGATATTGTTGTCGGTTTGGTCCAACGCACCGGTGTGATCGTGGTAGCGATCGACAAAGCCGGAGATTCCGAGGCTATTGAGCGGGCTGTGCTCGCCGAATAGCCAGATCTTCGCAGTATAGGCAGCATAGCCCGCAATATCGGGGTGCTGGATGAGACCATCGGCTGGGTTGTAATATTGCCCGAGCTTGCGCGCCGCGAGCGCGAATCCGAAAGTATTGTTGAATAAATAAGTCGAGGCCTCATAGCGTTGCGCGCGATTACCGACCAGGACGTTACTCCCGGAATCGGTTCCATAGTCGATATACGCGTCGATGTGCTTGCCGTCGTAGTATTCGATTTGACTGAGCACGTTGTCATCGTGTACGGTCGGCTGGCCGTTTTGACAGCCGTTGTTGACGGTGAGATTGCAATCCGCCGCGACGCGCTGGACGTTCAAACGTAACAGATGGTTGTTTGTGATCGCGCCAAACACTTGCGCTGAATCCGACCGGCCGACGCCCACGGCGTCAAACGCGGCGAGTGAAAACGGCCCTTGTTTTCCTTCAAATGCGTAGCCCGCGCGCGGTGTCGGAATGGCAGGGGTGTAGAGCTCGCTGATGCCCGGACACGCATTGCAATCGAAGTTGTTGTAAAACTGATTGCCTTGCGTGAAGAATGGCCGTACTTCGTTAAAGAAACGTTGGAAGGCAGTCGGCGCAATCGTCTGCTGATCGACTTCGACGTTTGAGAAATCCGGGTGCAGCGTCGAGTAAAACGAAGCGGTCGACGTGATTGGGATTGAGATGTCCGCTCCCATACGAGAAGTCGTCAGCCCCGAGTATGCCGAGCCCACTTCGCCGAGCGTGTACAAGCCGACACGCGGCTTTGGCCGCGCACTAGCCGGAATGACTCCATTAAGCAAGCCGGCGAAGCGAACGTTGTCGACGCCTTGGTTCGTCTCGCCCTTATCGTAAGACCACACCTGATATTCACCGGTCGAGCGGATCACGCGCGCGAGTTGCGCCTTCCAGCCACCTGATCCGACACCGCGCATAACTTCGATCGGGATCTTCATCGTGACCGTGAAGCCGCCGTCATGCACGGCTCCAAACGAATCCCAGTTGGGCTGATAGATCGAGTTCTCAGAGGAGTACTGGAAGTGCGTACCGTTTGACGTCGCCGCGAACTGATAGTAGAAGCCGTTATTACCCGTAGGCCACAGGTCGATCCAGACTTCGTCGTCGGTTCCGTCACCGACATTGTTCGTATGCTGCTGCGCTAGCAGCGTTTCGCGCTGCTTGGCGTCAAATCGCACGTAGATAAACTTGCCGTCAGTCTGAATGTACGCGGTCGTCGGCTCCGATGCCGCGCGCTGATCGCTGGCATCCCACGGTAAAGTGACCGAAGTTGCGGTCGACCAAGCAGTGGCGCTCGCGGTCGGGTCGAGCGACGCGGGAGCGCCCTTGCCAACCGTAAGGGTGCCGGTGTTCGAGAATGTCTGCGCCTGCGCGACGCCGCAGACGATCGACGAAAGCGCGAATCCAAGAACGAAATGCTTCACGAGGGATATACGGGCCAATCGTGCTCCCGGGTTCACAGCGACAGCAACTAAATCATTAAGAGAATATAACGGCGCCCGAGCCGCTGTCAACTAATTTATTAAGTGGTACAGGTCGGGCAGCCGTTAAGCCGCACTGTAAGTGCCAGACGTGAAGAAGTTCTGAACTGTTAGAGAGCGCCCGTGAGCTGATCCAGGATCGCGTTCCAGCCGCGCGCGTGGTTGTCGCGCGAGTCGAGCTTGAGGAATTGGTCGTGCGTGAGCACGAGTTCCGTCTTGCCGCCGCGATCGAAGAACTCAAGCGTCAGCAAGGTGTCGTACTCGTCCGCTGGATCGTCTTCATCCCAGCGCCAGGTCATCGAGAGTCGCTTCGGCCGCTGAACCTCGCGATACACGCCGCCAACTTTCATCGTCGAGCCGTCTTCCATAAGCATGTCGATACTGTAACGACCGCCCACGCGGACATCCATTTGGATGTTCGTCGCTTTGACGTTGCCGGGGCCGAAGAATTTGGCCGCAATCTGCGGATCTGTCCACGCTGCAAAGACGTGCTCCGGCGCTACATCGTAGGTGCGCGAAAGTATGAGGGCGGGGACTAGAGTAGTTGATGTCATGTTCACTTCTTTCGTTTAGATGAGCTTTTCAAATATACGTCGAGCCGGTCGAGTGTTGCGGTCCAGAACGTGCGCTGTTTTTCGATCCACGCCGACGCTGCGTCGATCGAGCGCGGTGTCAAGGTACAACGGTGAAACCGTCCGTCGATTTGACGCTTGAGCAAGCCGGCGTCCTCGAGCACGCGGACGTGCTTTGAGATCCCCGGCTGCGAGATTGAGAACTCCTCGGCGATGTCGCCGACCGTCAGCGGGCGACGCGCGAGCCTTTCGATGATCCGACGCCGCGTCGGATCGGCCAGCGCGCTAAACACCGCATCGAGGTTCATATTGTTAACCATGTAGTTATATAACTATATGGTTAAATATCGGCATTGTCAAGAGGCGTCGTTATCGCGGCGGCCGAGACCCCCTACGGCCAGAAATGTCACGACGTCCCACGCGTTGCGGATGCCGACGAAGATCAGCAGCACGACGCCCGCTGCGAGCGCGAATAGCGCGGCTTGACGAGACAGCAGAAG
>JAFARW010000198.1 GCA_019245275.1 Vulcanimicrobiota bacterium | reverse complement strand
ATTTTTAGTCCTTTGCTGCTCAAGTTATCCGTGGGCATCCTAGGGTGCCGCACGATCGGACTCCCAGCAGCGGCTCTACAGTGTTTTAGCGCGAGTAATATTCGACGATGAGCTGCTCTTCGACCGGAGTATCGATCTGCTCGCGCGAGGGCAGCTGCAGCACCTTCGCTGAGCTGTCCTGATCGTTGAATTCAAGCCATTCCGGGGCTCGCCGGTTGCGAGCGACTTCCAGATTTGATTGGAAAACATTCGACTTCATCGAGCGATCCCCGATTGTGATCGTATCGCCCGGCCTCACGATGTACGACGGCACGTTCACAGTGCGGCCATTGATCCGGAAGTGACGATGTGTAACGAGTTGGCGCGCCTGCGCGCGGCTTGTCGCTAAGTTCAGGCGATAGACGACATTGTCCAAACGGCGCTCGAGCAGCTGCAAAAACGTCTTGCCGGTTTGTCCCGGAACGCGCGCCGCTTCGCGAAAGTAGTTTTCGAACTGCCGCTCGATCACGCCGTAGTAGCGGCGCATCTTCTGTTTCTCACGCAGCTGGCGTCCAAATTCCGACGTCTTCTGACGCGACTTGCCCTGCGTCTTCTGACCGGGAGCGGTGCCGCGACGTTCGACGGCGCACTTTTTGGTCAAACAACGATCGCCTTTGAGAAAGAGTTTGATCTTCTCGCCGGTCTTGCTCGCCGCGGTTTCGCGGCGGCACATCCGGCAGACCGGTCCGATGTATCGCGACATTAGACTCGGCGCCTCTTGGGCGGCCGGCAACCGTTGTGTGGAATGGGCGTAACGTCTTTAATCAGCGTGATTTCTAGACCGGCGGCTTGCAAAGAACGAATCGCCGCCTCACGGCCGGCACCCGGTCCTTTGACCATTACTTCTGCGGACTTCATGCCATGGTCCATCGCTTTGCGCGCCACTGCTTCGGCGGCCATTTGCGCGGCAAACGGTGTCGATTTCTTCGAACCTTTGAAGCCCAGATTTCCCGCCGATGCCCACGCGATCACGCTGCCCTGGTTGTCGGAGATTGTTACGACCGTGTTGTTAAAGGATGAGTGGATGTGCGCAACGCCCGACTGAACGTTCTTGAACTCGCGCTTCTTGCGCGATTTCGCTTGCTTTTTGGCAGCCAAACTTTAGACAAACCTCAATTCTGCGCCGAAGCGCTTTCGGGGCACGCAGCCGCGAGCTGCCCAGGCCATGACGGAAACGCCGTCAGAGAGGACGGCGCCAAGGGCTAATTTTACGGGAGGGAGGCCTTCCGGTCAAGTCGCCCGGTCGCAGCGCGCCCCCATCCAAAAGAAAGGGGTCCCGCCTGAAGACGGGGCCCCTTCGTTTCACTCCGGCTAGGTCAGGACTAGAAGCGAAGCCCTAATCCAACGTAGCCGCCGTTGTGTGTCGCATCGACTGGGGCGTTCGAGCGGTTCGTCCAACGATCGCCCAGCCACCCGAGATCGATGAAGAACGGGGTGTTTCCAAACGTAAGCGTTCCGCCGACCTGGTACTTGAACACGTTGTAAGCCAGCGTGTACGGCCCGGTCGGGCAGACGTCGGTACCGCAGTTGCCTTGCACGTTCCAGTAGTACCAGGCGCTGCCGTAGATCGAGAATGTTTGGTTGAGATCCGGCAGTTTTTCGATACCGGCTCCCGGTCCGCTCAGATTCGGATATCCGTAGTTTGTGGTGCGCCACATATACCCGACACCGATGTAGATCCTCGGATCGATCACTTTCAATCCGAGGCGAACATCGAAGTCGCTGTCGCGCGCCGTAAACGCCGGCACGAACAGGTTCGAAAGGCCACCGATGATCGTCACGCAGCCTGTGTCTCCAGGCGGCGCATGTCCCGCGATGCCATCGCACGGCAGACCGGTATTGGTCGCGATGTCGTAGTTACCGTTCGTGCATCCAGGAGTCGGTTTCGGCGGTACGCCCGGCGGCGGCACGAAGCCCGGAGGCACCGTGCAGGGGACGGTCGGAACGCCTTGACCGTGCGGATATTGGAATTGCCGCCAGGTGCCTTCGATCATCCACGGCAGGTTGAATAACGAGAACTCGAGGCCGGCGCGTGCGGCGTACGAGCCGTTGTTATTACCTGTGTTGCCAGGATTGAACTCGTTGTACACCTTCGGATTGAAGATGTAATCGCCAACGACGAAGTGATCCTGATAGACGGCCGGAGGTGGCGGTGACGGAGTTGGCGTTGCCGGTGGTGGAGGCGGCGGCGGGGCCGGCGGCGCTGCTGGGACGTAGCGCACGACGACGAGCCGTTTCTCCGGCACCCACTGGACATAGGCGCCCATGCCTTCGCTGATCACGCGAACCGGCACGACGACGACGCCCTGATAGATTTCAGGCGGTACGTCGAGCGGCCGAGTCTCACCGTTGATGACAAC
>JAFARW010000184.1 GCA_019245275.1 Vulcanimicrobiota bacterium | reverse complement strand
GAAGAGTTCAGACGCGGGGGCCGATCGTAGCCGTTGTCTCCGGCGGTAACATCGATCTCGCTGCATTCTGCGAACTGACGAGCTCGGTCTAGCATCCGTTCAAATCAGGTCGATCCACTTCTTGACGATTTCATCGTCGAGCTTGAGTTGTTGCATTTGGAGTGCGCGCAGCTCGTTGAACTCGCGCATTAGTTCAGCGCGCTCTTGCAGTTGGAAATTGAATTCGTTCTGCTGAGCGAGTAATGCCGCTTGATTTTGGACCACGCCGTCTTGATCGGCCGGCGCCTTCGTATCGTCAGAGTGCACGTCGTCGGCGGAGCGTGTCGCCGGAACGAGGGCGCCGCGCTGACGAGTTTGCTGTATCGGCGCGATCATTCAGTGATCGACTGGATGAATTTCTTGGTGATCTGATTGTCGGCTTTGCGCTGCTCCATCGTTAGATCGCGCAGCTCATTCATCTGCCGCATGCGCTCTGATTTCTCGTCCATCATCTCGTTAAACCACGTCGCTTCCCACTGCATCGTTGATTGATGGCGAAGGTTCTCCGCGTACATCGCAACCGTATCTGCTTCGTTCGCTGCATTGAGCGCGCCAATCGTCGAGTTCCCGATGTTGCCCACCGCCGTACCGGCGTTTGCACCGCTGCTTAACCCACCCGCGAGTGCGGCCGCGCCGCCGGCGATCGGGTTACCGCCCGATGCGATAAATGATTCGACCCCGTTCGCGATGCCGTTCAGCAGGTTAAATCCCATTGGAATCTCCTTGCGACGAATCGTCATCGGTCAGCAGGCCGGCGTAAGAAACGTCATAGCGCGAATGCCCGAACGCGTCGAGCCCGCTAAGTTGGGCATAACTCGGCGCCTGAAACGATTGAAGCGCGCTGAACTGCGCCATCTGTTGCATGATTTGATCAAGCGCGGTTTGACTGGTGTCGGCGGCGGGCGTTGATGAATTAACGGCGCCGGCTGCGCCGCTTGGTATCGGCTCACCGAGTTGCGCGCAGTGGCGCAGGACGGAGTCGGCGTAGCCAAGCCGCTGCCCGTCCATCCATTCGGTAATCGTGCCGATCGCACTTGGATCGCCGGCGTTGTAGGCCGAGAGCGCCTTATGGACGTCGCCGCCGAACGATTGAAGGAGGCCGGAGATCATCCCAGCCGCGTAATCGGCGTTCTGAGCTGGGTCCATGACGGCCGCTGTCCGCGCAAAATCGTGGTAGCGGTCGTCAATCTGAAAGACGCCGTGGCCGTGGCCGCCGTCGCCGACGATGTTATGGCCGGCGTTCGATCCAGGGCCGCCTGTCTCTTGAGCCGCGACCGCCGCCAGAAGCTTCGGATCCACGCCGTGGCGGCCCGCGGCTGAGGCGATCTCGGGGGCAAAGGCGACGCCCTCGTTCGAGAGCTGGCGGGCAATCGGTGAAATCTCGTTCACGTCAGCGCAATCACGCCCGGCCGCGGTTTGACAAGAGAACGAGCCGGACCCTACAATGATGCGGGTTTCGGAGGCCCCACAAGCCGGGGGCCTTCCTCTATGTTATGGCTTCTTCAAACGCCCTTGAGATCGGCAGTCTGCTCGCAGGCGGCCATCACACGTTGCGAGTCGACGAACGGGTCAAGCTCGAGCCCTTCGAGGGCTGGAGTTTCCCCGAGCCGGCGCGCGTGCAGCTCTCCGTCCGGCTGGCGCACCGCCTGATCGAGGTCGCCGGAACGGTTGACGTCCTCGCACGCGGCTCGTGCGATCGCTGTTTGGGGGATGTGAAGCAGCCAATGCACATCGAGGTTGACGAGCGGCTCGAGCCGGAATCGGCCCAGGACGCGCCGTTGAGTGAAACCAATGTCCTCGTCGGATCGCGCCTCGACATCGCGGACCTGACGCGGCAGCTCGTTGATAGCACGGCAACGTTCGCGGTGTTGTGCAGCCCGGATTGCAGCGGTTTGTGCCAATACTGTGGGCAAAACAAAAACGACGGCGCGTGCACGTGCGCCAGGGAGTCTTAAAAGTGGCTAACTTAAAATGGAAGACACCGCGTTCGAAGACGCGTAGCCGGAGAGCCGCCAATTGGAAGCTCAATCCGGTCACAACAGTCGAATGCCCGCAATGTCACGCGCCGAAGCGTCCGCACTTCATCTGTCCCTCGTGCGGTACCTATAACGGCCGCCAAGTGATCGAGCCGAAGGACGAGCACAC
>JAFARW010000137.1 GCA_019245275.1 Vulcanimicrobiota bacterium | reverse complement strand
GCCGCGAAGATGCTCGAGCGCGACCGCACCGGGCGTTACGTACGGCTCGGGCTTCATATCCAGGTAATCGAAGATGCGCTCGAACACCGCGAGCGCGCTGACGATCTGCACTTGGATGCCGGCGAGTGCGGCGGCAGGTCCGTATAGCCGCGAAACGATCAGGCTGACGAATGCAACGATGATACCGGTTGTCAAACCGCCGCGAATCGCCAGCCAGCCGCCGCCGAACCAGACGATTGCCGGACCGATCACGACCATCGCGCTGATGGCGCCGATGAACCACCGGCCGACCATCGCGAGCGAAATCTCGAGCTTCATCAAGCGCGTGCCGACATCGTAGAAGCGCGACTTCTCATACGGCTCGCGCGCGAACGACTTGATTAGGGTGATGCCGGAGATCGAGAGCGTCTCTTGGGTGATGCTTTCGATCTCATCGCGCTTCTCGCGCGTCCGCTTGCGTATTTCGTACATCCTGCGCCCGACCGGCGTGAGCGGCAAGATCATCAACGGCACGACGGCAATCGCGAGCAGCGACAATCTCCAGTTGATGACGAACATGGTCACGAGCGTCGTCGCAATCATCAGCACGTTCGTAATGATCGTTACGAGCGTTCCGGTTACGACGTTGTCGATATTATCGACGTCGTTTGAAACGCGGTTCATGATCTCGCCGGTTTTCGTGTTCGTGAAAAACGAAAGCGGCATCTTATGAAGATGCGCGACGAGGCTCGTTCGGATGTCGCGCATGATGCCTTCGCCGACGACGGAGTTCAAGTAGCCCTGATAGACACCGATCAGCATTGCAACAAGTGCTGAACCTGCGATCACTGACACGTCGAGCAGCAATTCGTGCAGATCGTGATGCGGAATTGCGCTGTCGATGATCTTCGCGGTGATGATGGCCGGCAAGAGCCCCAAGAGCGAAACGACGACCATGCAGGCGAGGACGACGGCTTCTTGCTTCCAATACGGCGCGAAGAAAGCACCGATCCGCCGTAAGTCGACTTTGCCGACTTGCGGCTTATCAGGACGATAACCGCCCGACCACATCAGGTGCATCGGCGACCCGCCTAACACTTTGCTCTAACGACCCCCTTAGGGTGTGACGCTATTTTATGGCTTGCCGTTGCGCAGCGCAGCTAGCTCTTTGTAGAGTTTCTTCTCTTTTTCGGTCAGGTTCTGCGGGAGTTGTCCGACCAGACGGACATATTGATCGCCGGTTCCGCCGTTGCGCGCTTTAGGCATCCCCTTGCCGGAGAGTCGCAGCGTTCGATTGTTCTGCGTTCCGGGCGGAATCGTCATGCGCACCTGCCCGGTCAGGGTCGGCACGTTGACGTCGCCGCCGAGGACGAGATCGTAGACGCTGACCGTCAGATCGACGAAGAGGTCGTCGCCGCGACGCTTGTAGGTTGGATCATCCGTGAGCCTGACGATCAAGTAAAGATCACCGTTCGGTCCGCCACTGACTCCGCTTCCGCCTTGGCCCGCGAGTCGAATGCGCTGCCCTTCGCGCACGCCGCGCGGAATCGTAACGTCGAAGCGTTTGTTTTTCAGTAAGCGCCCGGTGCCGTGACATTGCGGGCAGAGGCTGCCGCCACGCGTGCCGGTTCCACCGCATGTCGGGCAGACGTCCTCGATCTGCAGCGAAACGGCTTTCTTGCCGCCGTTGAAAATGTCGCGCAGCGTGAGATCGATTGTGGTCTCGAGATCTTGACCGCGTTGTGCAAAGCCGCGAGTCGGACCAGCGCTCTGGCGGCGCCCCACGCCGGAGAAGAACATATCGAAGAAGTCGGAGAAGCCGCTCGCGCCATCGGCGCCCCCGAGATCGCCGAAATCGAAAGCGGTTTCACCTTGCGCCGTACGATAGCGACGCTGTTGTTCGGCCTGCTGCGCTGCCTGTTGCCAATTACTGCCTAAGACATCGTACTTGCGCCGCTTTTCAGGGTCGCCTAAGACCTCGTAGGCCTCTTGGATGTCCTTGAACTTCTCTTCGGCTTGGCGCGGATTGTCCGGATTCGCATCCGGATGCCATTTGCGCGCGAGCTTGCGATACGACGACTTAATGTCTTTCTCAGGCGCATTCTTCGGAACGCCTAGAATGTCGTAATAATTCTTATAGTTCAACTAATCGCTAAGGTTGTCGGCGCGGTTATCTTTCGCGACGATCACTTTGGCCGGCCGCAGCACTTGGTCGCCGAGCATATAGCCCTTCTGCGTTTGCTCGATGACCGTGTCGTCAGGTACGCTGTCAGCCGCACGCGTTTCGATTGCATCGGCAACTTTCGGATCGAACGGCTCGCCGGTAAGATCCGGAATCGCGCTAACGCCCTCGGCCGCTAAAACCGATTCGAATCCTTTGAGTGTCTGCTGCACGCCGCCACGCAAACCTTCGCTGGCATCTTCGAACGCAAGCGCGCGCTCGAGGTTGTCGATCACCGGCAGCAGTTGGCGCAGCAAGGCGCGCCGCGCCGCTAATCCACTTTCAGCGCGGTGGCGTTCGACGCGCTTGCGATAGTTTTCGAAGTCCGCCATCGCCAGCAAAAGCTGGTTGTAATTCTCATCGGCCTTCGCATTCGCTGCCTCGAGTTGCGCTTTCAAATCAGTGTTGGCCGCAACTTCGCCGTTGGCCGCCGCCGCTTGCGAGACTTCGTCTTCTGTTGGGGTAGATTGCGTTTGATCTTCTTGCATCATCGATCGAAGAATTGGAAGAAACTCGGGAGCGCTTTAGGCTCCCGAGCTCGTCCCGTTCTTACTTGCTTTCGCTTTCTTTGAACTCGGCGTCGATGACGTCTTCGTTGGGCGCACCTGTGCCGGCGCCGGCGCCGGGCGTTTCGCCCTGCGTTTGCTCCGAACTCGCGCCATTGCCCGAAGCGCCTGCAGCCTGCGTCTTCTGGTAGAGCAGCTCCGCCATCTTGTAGCTCGCTTGCTGCAGCTTGTCGACTGCCGGTTTGATTTCGGCAATCGTTCCGTTTTCAGCGAAGCGCTTCAGTTCGCTTAGCGCCGTCTCAACGTCGGTGCGCGCAGCCGGATCGAGTTTGTCGCCGACTTCCTTCAGCGATTTTTCGGTCGAGTAAATCAAGCTGCTCGCCTGATTGCGAACCTCGGCCTCTTCCTTTTTGCGCTGATCTTCAGCGGCTGAAGCTTCGGCGTCTTTGACCATCCGATCAACCTCTTCTTTGCTGAGGTTGGTCGTTGCGGTGATCTGGATCTGCTGTTCGCGCCCCGTTCCGAGATCTTTTGCCGACACGTTCACAATGCCGTTCGCATCGATATTGAACGTGACTTCGATCTGCGGTATACCGCGCGGCGCGGGCGGAATGCCTTCGAGGCGGAAGCGCGCCAGCGTCTTGTTGTCCTGCGCCATCGGGCGCTCGCCCTGAAGCACATGGATGTCGACTGACGTCTGACCGTCCTCCGCAGTCGTGAAGACTTGCGTCTTACGCGTCGGAATCGTCGTGTTGCGCTCGATCAGCGTCGTCATGACGCCGCCAAGCGTTTCGAGACCGAGTGAGAGCGGCGTCACATCGAGCAGGACGACGTCGCGGACTTCTCCCGCCAGCACGCCGGCTTGAATCGCCGCACCGACTGCAACAACCTCATCCGGATTGACCGATTGATTCGGGTCCTTGCCGGTCAGTTTGCGTACGAGCTCTTGAATCACCGGCATGCGCGTTGCACCGCCGACCAAGATCACTTCGTTGAGATTCGAAACGTCGAGTTTCGCATCCGCGATCGCATTCTTGAAGGGCTGCAGGCAGCGATCCGTGAGATCGCTCGTCAGCTCCTCAAATTTCGCTCGCGTCAGGGTGACATCGAGGTGCTTCGGTCCATTCTGATCCGCTGTGATGAACGGCAGATTGATGTTCGTCTGCACGACGGACGACAGCTCGATCTTTGCTTTCTCAGCGGCTTCGGTCAGGCGTTGCATTGCCTGCCGATCGGTGCTCAAATCGATGCCTTGGTCTTTGCGAAATTCTCCAACCAAGTACTCGACGATCCGCCGATCGTAGTCGTCGCCGCCCAAGTGTGTATCGCCGTTGGTCGCCTTGACTTCGAAGACGCCGTCGCCGACTTCCAAGATCGAAACGTCGAACGTGCCGCCGCCGAGATCCCAAACGAGGATCGTCTCGTTGCCTTTCTTGTCGAGACCATACGCAAGTGCGGCTGCCGTCGGTTCATTGATGATGCGCAAGACGTCGAGACCGGCAATCTTGCCGGCATCTTTCGTGGCTTGCCGCTGCGCATCGTTAAAGTACGCGGGGGTCGTAATGACCGCTTTGGTCACGCGCTCGCCGAGATAATTCGAAGCGTCGTTGACGAGCTTTTGCAGGATCATCGCAGAAATTTCTTGCGGCGTGTAATCCTTGCCGTCGATCTTGATCGTGTAGTCGCCTTCGCCCATGTGGCGCTTGATCGACGACACGGTGCGATCCGGATTCGTAATGGCTTGCCGTTTGGCAAGTTGTCCGACGAGCCGCTCGCCGGTTTTTGTAAATGCAACAACTGAGGGCGTCGTGCGACTGCCTTCAGCGTTCGCAATGACGGTTGGCTGCGAGCCTTCCATCACGGCGACGACGGAGTTCGTCGTGCCGAGGTCTATGCCGACCACTTTTGCCATGCTTAAATCTTCACTTTCTTTCCGTCAGCCAAGGACCAGCATTTGGCGCGTTATCTTTTGCCCAAAGTGTGAGCTTGCGCTACTAAGCCTTGCCGCTTACTGGCTGTCAGGATAAATTGAGGTACCGACCATAGTACCTGGCCGGCCCATTCCAGTTCCACTAGTTAAGACAAGACCGCCCTGCGCCTGGTTGCAGGACGGTCCTTTTATACTTAACGGAGAGACGGCTAAGGCTGCTGCTGCGTCGGCTGGTAGTAGTCCGCCGGCCGTTCGCTGACGCTCACGGTTGCCAGGCGTTTGATGCCCCGCGACCATACCTCGAGGCTGAGCTGCTGCCCCGGCTTCGCCGCACGAATGATCGCGATCAGGCGCTGCGGATCCGTAACGCCTTGGCCGTTGGCCCGCAAGATGATGTCGCCGGGCTGAAGGCCCGCTTGGTCGGCGGGCGTGCCCGAGAGTACTTGGGCGACAACCACCCCGACTGGGCCGTTGTAGTTGATCTGCTGTCGCACGGAGTTATTTAGCGACCCGAGCTGGGCGCCGATGAAGCCGACGTTCGTCCCTTGATGGACGCCCGGATTCTGTTCAAGGGAGGCCATTTGAGACCGCACGATGTTCGACGGAATGGCGAAGCCGATGCCCTGCGCGGTCGTCGGTGATGCCGTCGATTGGTTGACGCCGATCACGCGACCGTCGATGTCGACGAGCGGGCCACCCGAGTTTCCAGGGTTGATCGGAGCTGAAGTCTGCAAGAGACCTTTGAAGTCGATGTAGCCGCCATTCTCGTCGCGGATCGGCTCTTCGCGGTTGAATCCCGAAACGACGCCGACAGTTACGCTGTGCTGCAACTGCAGCGGTTCGCCGATTGCGATCGCCCACTGCCCGGCTTCGAGACGATCCGAATTGCCAAGTTCCACAGGGGGCGGCAACTTCGAGTAGCCGTCAACCTTTATAATCGCGAGATCGGCGTTGATGTTCGTCGATATGACGTGTGCCGGCACGTGGTCGCCATTATGGAAGAGCACCTCGAGGCGCGAAATCGTGCCGTTGCTCGGCGGCGTGACGACGTGCGCATTCGTTACGATCTCGCCATTGCTCTTATAAACAAAACCAGAACCTGACGCCCGCGCTTGATAACGCTGCGGCGGGGCGTTCCCTCCGAAGAACTGCGAGAACGGATCGTTCGGGAAGACCTGCTGCCCGTTAACGACCAAATCGATTGCGACGACCGAAGGCTCGACCCGCTTAACGGCACTGACGATCCGGTCTTGGTCGCTCGCGCCGCCGTATACCGGCGCCGCCGAGATGGCAGGCGGCGTATTGTTGGGGCCGGCGACGTTAGCGAAGTGCGTGCTGGCGTAGAGCATCATGGCGAAACTACCGATGACGGCGCCCGAAAGCGCCACGATCAAAGTCGGCAACAAACGGCTTTTCATATCCAACTATCCTAACCTAATTTGTGAGGGATTTGCATTAGCTTTCCTACCCACAGAACGCAAAAATGTTCCGGGCGGTGGCACCGCTCCGCCGTTTAGGACCGGGCGCCGCCCCACATCGAGACGAGCGCTGCGAGCACGAGAATTAACGCCGATGCGAGGTAGGCGTTAACCCATGTCGTCCGCGCGACGGTCACCATTGCCAGGGCCGTAAGCGCGAATGCCCAGATGGAAAACGGATTGAATGTCGAGAGAAAGGCGACCGTCGCGGTGGCGGCATGCGGTGCGAACCACGCGAGGCTCGGCATCGCGAGAAACGAATCTAGCGCCGAGTTGTAAGCGCCGGGACCGCGGATGATCGCGATGATGCCGCCCAACAAAAGGTAGAACCCGAAGCCGGGAATTGCGATGTTCATGACCGACGCCCACAATGTCTTGAAGTTGCCGCGGCCGCGTCCGACCGCATTGAAGATCAGCAAGATGACCGTCTGCACGAATGCGGTGATCAAAAGGACGAGCGGAACGAGAGCCCAACCAAAGCGCACCGCAATGAGTGTTGAAGCAACGATCTGATGCCGTTGCACTCCGCTCATCAGCGCGCGGGTCGGATTGATGGCCATTTGATGTGCGAGCGACGCCGCGACCGAATGGAGCGCCGCCGGAACGCTCAACAGCGTGCCGAGAGCTCCTAGAATTACGGAGATCAAAAACGCCCAACCCCAAGTTGGCGCCACGCTCAACGCTTCGAATGCGGTGTGCGGCGCCGCGATCGTCTTCAACGCGACTGTAAGGCCGTTCTCACCGTTCGGCATCCGGCGCTGGTTCCGCAGACTGCCGAAGGCAGCCTGGTCTTCACTCGGTCTTACATCGGACGCTGTAGCAGAATTGAAATCGGAAGATGCTTCTCGATCGCGCGACGTACGCGATCTAGACGCTCTTCATGAAGTTCCACGAGCTTGAGCAGCAAGATCGTTCTCGCTCGCCTGAGCGCGCGTCGCGAGTATATTTCGAGCGTCGGCACCGGCGCGGCGACCTTCGCGTGATGTCGAGAATGCTTCGCGCTGGCCGGCGCTGAAGCGCCGCACAACGTGAGCACAGTGCACGCGATCGCGATAAATCGGATAGCCGGCGGAGAACCCATCGTTGACCGTTCACGCTGACGCGTCGGCTCCGCAAGACGTCCTCATTTTGCCGGCCCCGCCGGTCGAGCCGTACGTGCGTATCGTTCCATTGGGCGGCTGTGGTGAGATCGGGCGCAATATGACGCTAATCGAGACGAACGATGATCTCGTCGCCGTCGATTGTGGCCTGATGTTTCCTGACGACGAAATGTACGGCGTCGACATCGTGATCAACGATTTCACCTATTTGCGCGACCGCAAAGATAAGTTTCGCGCGGTCCTGATCACCCACGGCCATGAAGACCACATCGGCGGCA
>JAFARW010000084.1 GCA_019245275.1 Vulcanimicrobiota bacterium | reverse complement strand
GACGAAGCGGTTGATGTCGCGCTCCTGGCGGATCGTTCCCGAGCCGACGATGTGGGTGTGCTCCCGATACGTAATGTACGCGGGCGCGTTTTGCATGTACGCTTTAGCGGTTGTGTTAACGAGTTGCGCGAGCGCGACATCGGGTGGGATCATGCAGCGCTTACATTCGCGAAAAGGCGTCGCATTTACCGCTGGATAACACCGGCGGCATGCGGTCCTTCGACAAGCTCAGGATGACAGGTTGGCATGATTGTCAATGAAACGCTGACGCGCGTTGTCGAGTTGCGGCGCGAGATCCATCGCCATCCGGAGCTCGGATTTCAGGAACATAAGACAGCGGAAGTCGTCGAGCGCGAACTCGATTCCCTTGGTATCGAACACCGCAGGGTCGCGAAGACGGGCGTCGTTGCGTTCATTCGTGGCAGTGAAGCCGGCCCGGTTGTGGGTTTGCGAGCCGATATGGATGCGTTGCCGATCACGGAAGAATCGGGCGAGCCGTTCACGTCTGAAAATAGCGGCGTCATGCATGCCTGCGGGCACGATGCACACACCGCAATGTTATTGGGCGCGGCGCGCATCTTGCAAGCGCAGCGGGACCAGTTAAGCGGAACCGTCGTCTGTCTCTTTCAGCCGGCGGAAGAAGGGCCGGGCGGCGCACTGCCGATGATCGAAGCCGGCGTGCTCGACGATCCGCCCGTAAGCGCGATTGCGATGCTGCATGTCGACCCGCGCCTTGAAACCGGAACGATCGGCATTACAGCCGGCGCGATCCAGGCGGCAACGGACGAGTTTGCGATCGAAGTTATCGGCCGGGGAGGACACGGCGCACATCCGCATTTAGCGGCGGATGCAATTCCGGCTGCCGCGGCGATGGTGCTCGGCATGCAAAACATCGCCGCGCGCGAGACCGATCCGCTCAAGAGCGTCGTCGTCAGCATCGGTACGATCGAAGGCGGCTATCGGAACAACATCATCGCCGATCACGTCAAGCTCACGGGTACGTTCCGATCGCACGATGTAGACGTCCGAGATTCGCTCGAGGCGCGCGCGCGTCGAATTCTCGAAGGCATTGCACGTGCCTACGGCGTCGAGGTGAGGTTCACGGTCGACCACGGCTATCCGCCGGTTGTCAATAATGCCGCGTTAGCGCGAGATTTCGCGGACTACATGCGCGCGCACGCTAACATCCGCCTCGTGGCGCCCGCGCCGACGATGGGCGGCGAAGACTTCGCCTACTACGCGCAGCGCATTCCGGGCCTAGCAATTCGACTCGGAATCCGCGATGAAGCGAAGGGGACCACAGTCGCGGGCCACAGTTCGCACTTTCGGGTCGACGAGGACGCGTTGCCGATCGGCGTTGAGACGCTCGTCAAATTTGCGATCGGCGTCTGCGACCGCTCGATTATTCCACAACCGATTGTGGAAGCTGTTGTGGAATAGCTGTGGAAGGGCGAGGGTCGTAGTTTAAGAAACCGTCCTGCATGATAACGATGAAGCCGCTGACGTATGCAGTCGACGTTCAATCGGATCCGCAAAAAGCATTTGGCCTAATCTGCGAGATTCCGAAGTGGCCGGTGTGGCTTTCGTTCTTGCGTAGCGCGCGTCTGGCGGACGCAAAGAAACCGTTGCAGATTGGATCGGAGGTCGTCCTGCGGTCGTCGATTCCCGGCGAAACGGAGCAGCACTTCGAAGTCGATCAATATATCGAGAATTATCTGCTCTCCCTCGTTGGCGCGTACTCAGTTCGGCGGCGGATTGATTTTCGAATCGAGCGCAAATCGAAAACGTCAAAGATCGTTGTCAGGTTGGACTATCCCGCATACGGCGGCAGACTCGCATCGTTGATCGATCGCGTGACTGCACGCCGCAAACTTGCGACGGCGCTCGCTGACTCACTTGCCCACTTCAAGGGGCTGGTCGAGTTCGAACGCCATCCGGATGCACTGCTCGCGGACTTTTAATGCCCCTCTACGACTACGAATGTACGAAATGCCACAAGATTACCGAGGTGCGTCGCGGGTTTGATGAACGCCACACTGAGCCGTGCCCGTATTGCGGCGGAGAATTAAAGCGACTTTTTAATCCCGCCGGGATCGTCTTCAAAGGTTCCGGTTTCTACGTCACCGACTCGCGCAAGGCTACCGAAAGCAAAGCTGCATCGAAACCCGCCGAATCTAAGAGTGGCGAAACAAAGAGCGCTGAGTCGAAGAGTGCCGATTCTAAATCCGAGTCGAAATCCGAATCGAAACCATCCGGCGGTTCAAAGGAGTCGGCCGCATGACGGTAACGTGGGCAGTCGTGATTCTCATTGTTGCCGTCTTGATTTGGCTCGCGATTACGGCGATTTGGCTGCTGGGGCGTGTTAAGCAACTGCAACGACGCATCGAGGGGCTAAAGGATGCGCCGATGATGACGGCGATCGCCGAATCCACGTCGGACCTCGAGAGATTAAATCATGCTCTGGCGGAGTTGCAGGCTCAACTTGCGGCGCTCAAAGCCGCCCAAGAGAAACTGACCGCCTCCCTGAGCGACGTACGCGGACTCTCCCTCTCTTCTGATGTCAACTTCGTCGAGCGCGCATACCGCGGTCTGGTCGAAGTCTTACGCTAAGGAACTTTCGCTCTGTGCTGCCTTCCATGCAGCGGGAAAATTCGGAAAGCTAACATCTAGAACGTCGCCGTCGTCGATCGACAAAGGACCGATGAGGCTTGCCAGCGGCGCAATCGCCATGGCGATCCGATGGTCTCCATGGGTCTCGATGGTTTGGATGTCTGCCGGACGCACAGAATCGCCGGTAATCACGATTTCATCGGGACTTTGTTCAGCTGCAACGCCAACGCTCTGAAGCGTCTGCACGCTCGCAGCCAACCGGTCTGATTCTTTTTCTCGTAGGCGTCGTAAAGCGCTGATACGGGTTACGCCCTCTGCGTAAGCGGCCGCCACGGCCAGCACCGGAATCTCATCTAGAGCGCGCGCGGCGACCTCGGCGCCGATCTCGGTGCCACGTAGAGGAGCCGCTTTCACCTCGATATCCGCAACTGGCTCGTTATTCCATTCGCGCTGGTTGAAGACTGAAATCGATGCGCCCATTGCATCGAGCGCGTCGAGCAAGCCGGTTCGCGTTGGGTTGACGCCGACGTCTCGAATCGTGATCGCACTTCCAGGACAGATCGCAGCACCGACGATGAAAAACGCAGCGGCCGAGAAGTCGCCCGGGATTTGCAACGGCGTTAGAGTCAGCTCGCTCGGCTCGAATACAACGCCGTGTCGATCGTAGCGAATCTTCGCACCACACGCTTCCAAGATCCGTTCGGTATGATCGCGCGAGCCCGCGTCGTTGGTGATCGAGATCGCCGTCTTGGCAAAGAGCGCCGCAAAGATCAAAGCAGATTTGACTTGAGCCGACTGGGATAAGAGGATGAAGTCGCGCGTCTGAATTTGCGGAGTACCGGCAATCTCGATCGGAAGGCAGCCGTTCTGCGTTTCGACCAGCGCCCCGAACGCGCGCAGCTGCGCTGCGACCGGCTCCATCGGACGGCTGCGAAGCGATTGATCGCCGTCGAATCGCGCGCAGAGGTTAGCGCCGGCGCAAACGCCCAGGACCATACGCGCGGTCGAGCCCGAGTTGCGGCACTCCAGCGTCTCGGCGGCGTCGTGCAGTTTCGTCGAGTGAACTGAAGCGGATGTTCCGGTAACGTCGATCACCGCGCCGAGACTGCGCAGCGCATCGGCGGTCGCTAAGACGTCGGCTCCGGTGTTGACGTTTTCCAAGCGAAGTGGCTCGGATCGAGCCGTTCCAACGATCAGAGCCCGATGCGAAATCGATTTATCGCCAGGCACGCGTACCTCGCCGCGCAATGGTCCAGGGCTGAAGGTCACCATACCTTCAACCGCAGAGCCGGCGATACTCACTTTGTGGGTGGCTGGATCGAGAGCGGCGCGTTGTAGCTACCGTAAGTAATGTGGCCGGTGTTATTCCTGCCGCCGCGGATGTCGGCAGCCGCGAGCAAATTGTCGCGCTGCAAGTACAGCGTGGCCTGAAACTTACCTTCCTTATCCTTCACGAGTACGGCACGATATCCGCCGCGCATTCCAAGGTGCGAAGCGTTATATTTATTCGGATTATTGAACTGTATGACGCCGGTGACGGTTGAGATCATCGACATGCCCGGGACGTTTGTTATTTTTGTCCAGGATTGCTTTGCGGTGTGAAACCAGTATATCCGCCCGACGCCGATGAACTGCAGCGCGCCACCGAATCCGGAGGTATGGAAGCGGTTCGGGTTGACGACTTCGACCTGAGTGACGGTCGTTTTCGAATTGATCGTCCAGGTAACGGTCGATTTATACGAGTGCACCTTGGACATCGCGGCCTGCATCTTATTGAGATCGTCAAATGCGTTAGCGGATGCCGCAAGAGTGTTGCCCGAAAAAAACGCTAAGGTGATGAAGACGAGACTAACTAATCGCAAAATAGTTGCTCCAGAGAAAAGTTGAGAATATTGGCTTGGGGAAGGTGGGATTTGAACCCACACAGGTTGTGCCCGGCCGCTTTTGAGGCGGCTGCGTCTACCGTTCCGCCACTCCCCCTCGCGGCTTAGCGCCGGTTCGTGCCGTCCGATTGCGGTCCTTTCAACCGCTGAACGATCCGCTCTGCGTTAGCAAGACCAGCGACCGTATAGTAGCCGAACGTGATCTCGTGCCACGCTCCGGCGGGATACTCGATGCGAACAATCGCAGCGCCT
>JAFARW010000005.1 GCA_019245275.1 Vulcanimicrobiota bacterium | reverse complement strand
GCGCGCAATCTCCGTCGTAAGGTCCGGGTCGCCGGTGCATGCATCGGCACGGATGCGCACACCGTGGGGATCGACGCGATCCTCAACATGAAGGGCTACAAGGGCGACTACGGTCTCGAGCGCTACCACGGATTCGAAACCTACAATCTGGGTAGCCAAGTTTCGATTGAGGAACTCGTGCGCGTCGCGAAAGAAAAACAGCTCGACGCGATCCTGGCCTCCCAAGTGGTCACGCAGAAGGGCAGCGACGTTGCGAACTTTACCGCGCTGGTGGAGTTGCTCGAGGCTGAAGGACTGCGGGACTCGATTCTGCTGCTGTGCGGGGGACCGCGAGTGACGAACCTGCTGGCGACCGAACTGGGGTACGACGCCGGCTTTGGCCGCGGCACCCTGCCGAGCGAGGTCGCGGCGTTCATCGCGACCCGCGTCGTCGCCAGGACAACGGGTACTACGGGACGCGCTTCTTCCTTATAATAGGCGTTTTCGTGGACGACCAAATTGAAGAGGGCCGGGCGTTGTGCCCGACCCTTCCCGTAGCTCTTACGAGCGGTACTTCGCAGTCGGATTATAACATGGGCGCATCCCCCATGCGACGCACCGTTGCTCCCGCTGCGAAGGCCGAGAGGCGCGCCCGAAGGGACTCGAACCCTCAACCGTGGACTTGCGAAGTACCCGCTCTATCCAGTTGAGCCACGGGCGCGCTCTCTTAAATCACTTGGAACGGTTTAGCTTGAAAGGGATAGCGTCGTGAAAACCGCCTTGATCACCGGCGTTACCGGCCAGGATGGCTCGTATCTCGCCGAGCTGCTGCTCGAGAATGGTTACCGTGTCGTTGGTATGACGCGCCGTTCCAGCACCGATGTGCACGAGCGGATCGAGCATCTCGCGGACCAGATTGAAATCGTTTCGGGTGACCTGCTCGACCAGAGTTCGCTGCGCAACATTGTTGCGCAAGTCAAACCGGACGAAGTCTACAATCTTGCCGCGCAATCGTTCGTGCCAACGTCATGGGCGCAACCCGTACTGACAGGGCAATTCACAGCGCTCGGCGTTACGCGGATGCTGGAAGCGATCCGCAGCGTCAATCCGGGGATCAAGTTTTACCAAGCGTCGAGTTCCGAAATGTTCGGTAAGGTTCACGAAACGCCGCAGAACGAGCGCACGCCGTTTTATCCGCGCAGCCCGTACGGTGTCGCAAAAGTGTACGGACATTGGATAACGATCAATTATCGCGAATCATTCAACATGTTTTCGGTTAGCGGAATACTTTTCAACCACGAGTCCCAGCGTCGCGGGAAGGAATTCGTCACGCGCAAGATCTCCGACGGGGTTGCGCGGATCAAACTCGGCATGGCAAAAGAGTTACGCTTAGGAAATCTCGATGCGCAGCGCGATTGGGGCTTTGCGGGCGATTACGTGCGGGCGATGTGGTTGATGCTGCAGCAAGATCAGCCGGAAGATTTTGTGATCGCGACTGGTCGCACGCATTCGGTGCGCGATTTTGCACGTATCGCTTTTGAGACCGCGGGTCTGCGCTACGAAGATTACGTCGCAGTCGATCCGCGCTTTATGCGACCCGCCGAAGTCGATCTGCTCAGAGGCGATCCCACAAAAGCGCGCGAGAAGCTGGGGTGGGAGCCGAAAGTTTCTTTTGAAGAGCTCGTTGCTTCAATGGTCACGGCCGATATCGAACGACTGAGCCGCTTCGTTCCGGCTTAACCGGTAAATGCGTGCGCTCGTGACCGGCGCCGGCGGCTTCGCCGGCAAGTACCTCGTCCGTCACTTGCGCGAGCGTAGCGACGAGGTGATCGGCGCGGGTCGTGCTGCCGACGGCTGCGACGTAGTCCTTGACGTCAACGACTACGACAGCATTCAAAAGGCGCTCGAAACGGCGCGGCCAGACGTTGTGTTTCACTTAGCGGCGCAGACGTTTTTGCCCGAAGCCACGCAGCATCCAATGGAAACCTACGAAACGAACATTCTCGGCACAGCGCGATTGCTGAGCGCGCTGAAATCCGGTACGCGAATTGTCTTTACGAGTTCGGCTCAAGTTTACGGCGCTGGTGCGCCGGATCGTCGCGCACTAACCGAAGATCTGCCGCTGCGACCGGTTGAGCCATACGCCGCAAGCAAGGCGGCGGCCGAACACGTTTGCATGGCCGCCTTTCACACATCCGGCAAGGAGTGCATCATTGCGCGGGCGTTCAACCATATTGGGCCGGGACAGGATACGCGCTTCGCGATTGCCTCGTTCGCGCAACAACTCGCGCGCATCGCATGCGGCGCTCAGCCGCCGCGCATCGATGTCGGCAACCTGGAAGCGGAGCGAGATTTTCTGGACGTGCGCGACGTCGTGCAGGCGTATGTTACGTTGGGCGAACGCGGTAAGGCCGGGGAGGTCTACAACGTTTGCAGCGGCGTGCCTCGCAAGGTCAAAGAACTGCTGCGAATGCTGATCGTTCAGGCAGGCGTAGCGGTCGAAGTGCGCGAGGATCCCCAGCGGATGCGATCGAGCGAGATCCCTTGTTTCTACGGCGACAATGGGAAGCTGCGAGCACTCGGCTGGAAGGCGCAAATCCCGCTCGAGCAATCGTTGCGTTCGATCTATGATGCCGCCGTTGCCGCAACCGCGACCTCCGCGGGAGCATCGAGGTGACCGATCAATTACAGACGTTCGTTTTTAAGAATCGCGGCGCGCTTCTGAGCGTGCCCGCTGTCTTATTGTCGCTCTTTGGAAAGCCGAGCGCTTTCAGCGTCGCGGCCGGCTTGCCGCTCGCATTCTTAGGCGAAGCGCTACGTTGTTGGGCGGTTGGCTACTCCGGCGCGACGACCCGCAGCGACCGAGTTGAGGCTCCCAAGCTCGTTACGGCCGGCCCCTACGCGTACGTGCGTAACCCGCTTTATCTCGGCAACTTTATTACGGCTGCCGGCTTCACGCTCGCGTTCACAGGAAGGAATTCATTCTTTGGACGAGCCGCTTTAGCGTTTGCGGCACTGGGATCGATTGCCGCCGTCTACTCGATGATCATTCCGCATGAAGAGCAATTCTTGCAGCGCGAGTTCGGCGATGAGTTCACCGCTTATTGCGACCGCGTGCCACCGATCGTGCCGCTCTCGGAACCGGCGGAAAATGGGACCGGCGAGTACGATCCCGATGTGCTCCTGAGCTCGGAGAGCAAAACGTTCGTGACCTTCGGCGCGATGCTCGCGATGCTCGCGCTAAAATCAATCAGGGTTTAGGATGGCACAGCGGCGCCGGCTGGCGGCTGCCGTCGCGCTGACGGCGCTCGTTGCGGTGGTCGAATTTTGGGGCGGATTTCGCGCGCAAAGCTTGGCGCTGCTATCGGATGCCGCGCACGTTTGCATGGACCTCTTTGCGCTCGCGATCGCTTTGGCGGCGATGATCGCGGCGCAGCGCCCTGCGACGCCCCGCCAGACGTTCGGTTTCGGACGGCTTGAGATGCTGGCGGCGTTAACGAACGGCGCGCTGCTCTTCGGAGCGACGATCGCCATTGTGGTCGAAGCGATCCGGCGACTCGGTGCGCCGGTATTGCCGCACGGTCTATTGATGAGCGAGGTTGCGTTCTTTGGTCTCTTGATCAACGGCAGTGTCGGATTAATCTTGCTGCGCGATGGGCGCCGCAATCTGAACGTCGCAGCCGCGCTCTACCACGTTGCAGGCGATGCGCTCGGTGCGGCCGCGGTTATCGTTGGCGGAATTCTGATCGCGTTGTACGGAATTCGCTGGCTCGATCCGGCACTTTCATTGTTTGTGGCTGCGATCATCGTTGTGGGCGTGCTGCGCATCCTGCGCGAGGCGTCGCACGTGCTGCTGGGCGGCGTGCCGCAAAGCGTGCAGATGAACGACGTATTGCAACGCATGCGCGCATTGCCGGGTGTCGTTGCCGTGCACGACCTCCACGTGTGGACGCTCGGCACGAGATCGCACGCGCTCGCGGCGCACGTGCAGCTGGATGATCGTCGAATCAGCGAAGCGACCGCAACGCTGCACGCTTTGGAGATGATGCTCCACGACTGTTTCGATATTGGGCACGTGACGATTCAATTCGAATGCGAATCGTGCGAGCCCGATGAGCGCGTCGTCTGCACGCAACTGTAGGCCGCAAGATGCAAAGCTTCACAACGTAACGAAGGGGACGACCATGCAGTCTAACGCAGTGATTCTCGGAACCGCCCGCACACCGTTCGGGCGTCTCGGCGGTGCACTCTCGTCGATTCCAGCCACGAGCCTCGGTGCTGCAGCCCTCGTCGGCGCGATCGAACGC
>JAFARW010000136.1 GCA_019245275.1 Vulcanimicrobiota bacterium | reverse complement strand
CGCGCCTCAAAATTTCGCGCGGTGCCGCCCAAAAAGCGCGCCGCCGGGGAGTTGATGAAGTAGTTGGCGATCGAGCGGATCGGCACGGCGGCCGCAACGACGTGGTGCATCGCAAAGCCGCGGATGTAGTCAATCGTGCCGACGGCCTTGAGCGGCTCGTCCCGCTGTTCGACAAAGTCACCCGCGACGACATAGTGGGTGCTCTCGTCGGACTTTACTGAGAGGACGGCGTTGATGTGGCGGATCGTCTGCAGGCGCGCTTCCTTATAATAGGTGTATTGATCGACGAGCCGGGCGCTGCCGTCGCGGATGCGCGCAAAGTAGTCAAGAGGCGTGCCGGCAGTGCGAGTCTGGCCGGGCGCTGCGTTTCCGCTCGGACGGCCCTGACTGATGTTGTAGGACCCGTCCTGGTGGTGAACGATCGTTACCTGCGGCTGCGCGATCGTAATGCCGCGAAAACCGAATCGATGCTTGCTTCCCGGAAAGAGATCGCGCAGGTTGTAATACAAGTCGATGCGACTCGCGTCTAAAACGGGGTCGGCGCCTTTGCTGACGTGGACGTTGAAAAATGCACCGTGATCTGACTGCAGATGCATCTCGCCGATGCTGACGTGGTAGCCGCTTGCGACGCTGAGGATCTGCTCGGTCAACACGCGTCCCACTGCGTGACGGCCGACAAAAATCAAGCCGCCCGCGACGACGATCGTCGCAACCACGGCCCACAGTCGTTTTCGTCGCAAAGGTCTCTCCCAGTAGGCTTAGTCTACGCGACTATCTTGTACCCTGGAAAACGGCCACGGCCGAAGCGGCGTTCCACCCCGCCCCACTCTCTTATAAGTCTAGATTCTTGACGCTGCGAGCGAAGTCGAAGATGTATTGTTTGCGCGGCTCAACTTTATCGCCCATCAGGTCGGTAAAGATCTGCTCCGCTTCGACGGCGTCTTCAACCGTAATCTGTTTGAGGCGGCGATTGCCGACTTCCATCGTCGTCTCTGCGAGCTGGTCCGCATCCATTTCGCCGAGCCCTTTGTATTGCTGCACGACAAACTCTTTGGTTTCCCCATCCGCGCTGCCGATGATGGATTGCAGCTCTGCCTCGCTGAAGGCATACCACTGTTTCTTTCCGCGACGCACTCCGTAGAGCGGCGGCTGCGCGATGTAGATGTTACCGTCATCGAGCAACTGGGGCATCTGCCGGTAGAAAAACGTCAACAACAACGTTCGGATGTGCGACCCGTCGACGTCGGCGTCGGTCATGATGATGATCTTGTGGTAGCGGAGTTTGTGCGCATCGAACTCATCGCCGAATCCCGTACCGAGCGCGGTGATCATCGTGCGGATCTCTTCATTCGCAAGCACCTTATCGAGTCGCGCCTTCTCGACGTTGAGAATCTTGCCGCGCAGCGGCAGGATCGCTTGCGTATTTGGATCGCGACCGCCCTTCGCCGTGCCGCCTGCCGAGTCGCCTTCGACTAAGAAGATCTCGCTTTGCGACGGATCTTGGTTCTTGCAGTCGACTAACTTGCCGGGCAACCCGCTGCCGTCGAGCGCATTTTTGCGTCGCGAGAGATCGCGCGCTTTCTTCGCCGCTTCGCGCGCACGCGACGCCTGCATGCACTTATCCACGATCGCGCGTGCGTACCGTGGATTCTCTTCAAAGAAGAAGTCGAGGCGCTCGTTGACGAGCGCGTAGACGATACTCCGCACGCGCGCATTGCCGAGCTTCGTTTTCGTCTGGCCCTCGAATTGCGGATCGGTCAGCTTGACCGAAATTACGGCGCTCAAGCCTTCCATGCAATCATCGGTTGAGAGATTGCCGTCGGAGTCTTTGAGGAAGCCGCGCTTCTTCGCGTAGGAGTTGACGGCGTTCGTGACCGCCGTTCGAAAGCCGATCAGGTGCATGCCGCCTTCGATCGTATTGATGTTGTTTGCGAAAGAATACAGCAATTCGGTGTAAGTGTCGGTCCACTGCATTGCGACCTCAACGAGGACGCCGTCGCGCTCATTGTTCGTCGAGATGATCGGATGGAGCGGATCCTTCTTATCGTTGAGCCACTCGACGAACGAGACGATCCCGCCGTCGTATTTGAAAGTGCGCTCGCGCGGCTCATCACCGCGCTCATCGCGCAGCGTGATGCTCAAGCCGCGATTTAGGAAGGCAAGCTCGCGGACTCGCTTTTGCAGGATGTCCCAGTGGAAGCTCGTCGTCTCGAAAACTTGCGTGTCCGGTTTGAAGTGCTGGAACGTGCCGGACCCGGCCGCCTTGCCTATCTTGTGCAGTTTGCGCGTCGTGATGCCGCGTTCAAACTTGATTTCGTACTCGGAGGCGTCGCGCTTAACGCGCGTGACCATCCACTCCGAGAGTGCGTTGACGACCGATATGCCGACGCCGTGCAGGCCGCCGGCGACTTTGTAGCCGCCCTTTCCGAATTTGCCGCCCGCATGCAGCATCGTCATAACGACCTCGACCGCAGGCATCTTTTCGCCGGCGTGTACGTCGATCGGGATGCCGCGCCCGTCATCCTGAACCGAGCACGAGCCGTCTTTGTGCAAGACGATGCAAATGTTTTTTGCGAAGCCCGCGAGCGCCTCATCGACGGCGTTATCGAGGGCTTCATAGACAAGCTGATGCAAACCCCGCTCGGCAGTGTTGCCGACGTACATGCCGGGGCGCTTGCGAACCGCCTCGAGGCCCTTGAGAACCTCGATCTGCTTGCCCGTGTATTCCATATTTATTAGTTCGATATACCGTAGATTAAATCGTGCAGTTCGTCACCGAGCAGATTGCGCACAACTGCCGGAACGATGTGCTCGGGATCGAGCCCGCTTTTCAAGATGACGTACGAACTCGCGATCAACCGCTCGCGTCCGTTCGGAGACAGGCGTCGCGCCCGCTGCGCGCGCTGCAGCGTCTCCCACCAACGCCGTAAGAGTTTGAGGCGAACCAAACCATAATCACGTTCGGTCAGCCCCTCAACCAGTACCGCGATCCCTGCGTAACCGAGCCATGGCGCTTCAAAGAGCAGTCGGGCAACCGCGCGATGCCGCTCCGCGGTCTCGGCCTGCAAGCACGGCAGGCACGATGTCGCCCTTCCGTCGCTGAGAGGAACCCCGCAACGCCGGCATAACCGGCCATCACTTGCAATTTTCGCGGTGCGCACGTCTTCTTGAAAACGTGCGATCACTTCGGAAAGCGTTTGCGCCGGAGGCCGCTCTTCAGCCGCCTTCTTTAGAACACGTCCTCGCTGTCTTCGCGTTGCAGGCTCCGAGCGAAGCGGCGCGATGCGACCGACTCGAAACCGAACTCGCTTGATCTTCGCGTCGGGCGCATCGCTCGCGATCGCCGCGAGCATCTGCTCCGTCATAAAACTCAGCTGGTGCGTCCAGGACGACGACCGCGTGGCGACGATCAACGTCTCGCCGCGAACTTCGAGCGGTCGCGAATGTTCGGCGACTTGCGGACCGACAATCGCTGGCCATGCGGCGGTGATCGCAACGAGCGGTTCCACGTGGCTGTCCCGCAGCGGCGCCCAATTCCGGCACGCTTCCGAAAAGCGCAACAAGCTCACGCGATTTGCTCCAGCGTCGCATTTGCAACGCGATATTGCGCGGCGGCCGGGATATCGTTGGGTACGCTCGTTGCGGTCATGAACGCCTGTTCGTACGCGCCAATACCGCTCAAGAACGCCGCGGCGCGCCGATGATCCAACTCCGAAAGCACGTCATCTAAGAACAACAATGGCGCCTCTGCACTGCGCTCGTGCATAACGATGTATTCGGCAACTTTGAGCGCCAATACCGCCATGCGATGTTGCCCCTGCGAGCCAAATGCGGCCAGCGAACGGCCGTCGAGCAAGAATCCGACATCGTCTCGATGCGGGCCCGCGATACATGCCTTGCGTTGCGCCTCCGCTTGCGCAACCGCCGTAAATCTCAAGCGCAATGCGGATTCGATCGCGTCTTGCGTCCGGACTTCGAACGGCACGTTCGGCTCGTAGGAGAGCGCCAAACGCTCCATGCCGCCGGCCCACTTGTGATACGCGTTGTGCGCCGGTTCGTTGAGCGATTCGACGAACTGCGCGCGCGCTGCGACAAGCGCCGCACCATCTTGAATCAGCGTCTCATTGTAGACTCGCAACAACTCGGCATCCGGTTCGATCGTACCGCGCAACAACGCGGCCTTCTGCGCAAGGACTTTCTGGTAGCGGATGAGGTGGCTGTAGTAGATTGGCTGATCCTGGGAAAGCGCGACGTTGAGCATCGAGCGGCGCAGGCTCGGCGCACCCGTGACAAGTTGCAAATCCCAGGGCGTAAACGTAACGACTTTTGCTGAGCCGAGAAAGCGCGCGTAGCGTACCGGCTCGCCGTTGAGCGTGTAGGTTTTGCGAATGCCGCGACCTGTGCTTGCGATTGTGCAGCTCAAGCGAACGGCGCCGGCTCGCATTTGCGCTTCGCCCGAAACCGAAGCGATCGAAATGCCGTGTTTGATCAGATCTGCCTCTCGATTCGTGCGAAATGATTTCCCAGTTCCAAGCAAGGCAATCGCTTCCAGAAGATTGCTTTTGCCTTGCGCGTTATCGCCGATGAAGACGTTTAGGCCCGGTTGCGGCTCGAGCTCCAGATTCGAGTAGTTTCGCAGATTCGAAAGCGCGATGCGAGTAAGTCGCAGATGCCGGAACGCCGCTTTACTGCCGCAGCGGCATCAGCACGTAGAGTTGCGTTCCATCCTCCGATTTTTCTTGCGGTTTGATCGCCGTCGGGGAAAGCGGCCCTAAGAATTCCATGACTGTCTGCGGACTTTCGATGTGATTGAGAATCTCGACGAGGTAGCGCGCGTTGAAAGCGATCGTCAAGTCCTCGCCGGTTTGCTCAACTTCGAGTTCTTCATAGGCATTGCCGGCGATGTCCGACGACGCGGTTAGAATCAACGTCTGATTTGAGATCGCAAGCTTGACCATCGACGCACGGTCTCCGGCGACCAACTCCGCGCGCTTGAGACCGGCAATCAGTTGCGCGGTGTTAACGGTACACGTACGATCGAACTTCTCGGGAATCACTTGCCCGTAGTTGGGATACTGTCCGTCGACGAGCCTGACGACGATCGACGTATCACCGGCCGAGATCGACAACTGGTTGTTCTGGGCGCCAAGAGCGCTGGTCGTGATCGTTTCGGCCGCGCCTAGATTGCGTGCGGCTTCCGCCAGCGCCCGCGACGGCACGATATACTTTTCGGCTCCGGAAATGCCGCTCTCCAATTTCGTCTGCCACTTCGCCAGTCGGTAGCCATCGGTCGCCACCATCGTCAACGAATCGCCGTCGACTTCGAGGAGCGTCCCCATTAGAACCGCACCGCGCGCCTCCTCACTCGAGGCGGCGAAGATCGTGCCGGCAACACCCGCGCGAAAGCGCTTCGCAGAAATCGTGAAACTCTGGCCCTTCTGGGCGGCCGGGAGCGGCGGATATTCGTCCGCCGGGAGTGCGTGAAAGTCGTAATTCGAGCGTTCGCACTTAACGCTGGCGCGAGTCGGTGTGCCCTTGAGTTCGAGCAGCCCTGGAGGCAAGTTGCCGAGGTAGCCCGAGAAGAGCCGCGCGGGGACGGTGACGCTGCCGGGCTCACTGATTTCCGCCGGAAACGCATGCTCGAGCGTCAGCTCGAGATCAGTCGCCCGGACTGAGATGCGCTCGCCGTTAGCGGTTAGCAGTACGTTCGAGAGGATTGGAACGGTCGTGTGTGCGTTGACGACCTTGCTGGCTGCTCCGACCGCCGCGGCGATGTCTTTTGTGTTACACGTGAACTTCATTGATCCACCGTTTTAAAATGCGCCGATTCTTTTAGTTTTAAAATAAAGAGTAATCGTCTTCAGTAGTAAGGCGGTGTATTCTGCGTAGAAGTGCCCGCTACTGCGTCGCAGCGGCCTTTCCGGCTTGCATAACCTGTGCAGTTTAGGCTAAGCAGTCTGCACATCTGCACCGGAGCCGCCGGTTCCAAGGTTATCCGCCGGTTGTTCGAACCGTTTGTGCGCCGAAATGTGGAAATGGCTGCTGCTCACTCGTTTTGGCAGATCGTCATCAGCGAACGTACTTTGTTGCGGTACGCCTCATCACGCTGCATTTGATCCTTGACCTTATTGCGGGCGTACATGACAGTCGTGTGGTCCTTTTTGCCGAATTCACGCGCGATTTGCGGCAAGGAGCACTCGGTCAGGACCGTCGCTAGGTACATCGCAATCTGGCGCGGCGCGGCCAAACGTTGATCGCGCCGTTGATGATCCATCTCTTTGACGGTCAGCCCGTGTGCCCGCGCAACGCGTTCCTTAATCAAGTTGATCGTGACACGCCGCAACGGTGCCTGCGCGACGGCGTTCTTGAGAACTTCCGTGGCCAAGTCGATTGTAATCTGCGATTTCGTCAGTGAAGCGAAAGCGACGACACGGATCAGGGCGCCCTCAAGTTCACGGATGTTTGATGGGATCACACGTGCGATGAACGTAGTCACTTCGTCGGGAACCGGAAGTTTCTCGGACTCGGCTTTCTTGCGCAAGATCGCCTCGCGCGTTTCTAAGTCCGGTGATTGGATGTCCGTTAAGAGTCCCCACTCGAATCGCGAGCGCAAACGATTTTCCAAAGTTTGGATTTCTTTAGGCGGCCGATCGCTCGAGATCACGAGTTGCCGTCCCGATTCGTGCAGCGAGTTAAAGGTATGGAAGAACTCTTCTTGCGTCTGTTCCTTGCCTTCCAAGAATTGGATGTCATCGATCAAGAGGACGTCGACGTGCCGGTATTTATTGCGGAACTCCGGAGTCTGATTGTTCTTAATCGCGATGATGAATTCGTTTGTGAACTTCTCGCTTGAAACATAAACGACGTTCGCGCTTGGATTCTCGAGCATGACGCGATGCCCGATTGCGTGCATCAGATGGGTTTTGCCGAGGCCGACGCCTCCATAGAGAAAGAGCGGATTGTAAGCGCGGGCGGGTGTGCCGGCCACCGCTTGAGCGGCCGCATGGGCAAAACGGTTGCTATTCCCGACGACAAACTGCTCGAACGTGTAGCGCGAGTTCAAGTTGCCGGGCCGGTAGTCGTCGGCGGGACGCGGCGGGAGTTCCGCGGGGGGCGCTGCGGGCGCGCTTTCGGGCGGATCTGCCGCGACGGTAAAGTGCAGGTCGAGCTCGGCGCCCAGCGCCTCGGTCAGGACCTCATGAATCTGACTTTTTAAGCGGTTTTCGACCCAATCGCGTGCGAAGTTTGACTGAACGGCCAAGATGAGTTCGTTTCCTGACAAACTGACGAAGCGGATCGGCTTGATCCACATCTCGTAAATCGGTTTCGAAAACCGCTGCTCCAATGCAGCGAGCGCAGATTGCCACAGCTCATTCGAAATATCTGAGGTGCTGGCCGCAATCGCCATGCCGCTCGTACCGTCCTTCGCAAATATTTGCGCGCCGTGTTCTTAAAGATCCGATAAGTACGATCATCAACAACCGGCCGCAGCGGAGCGCAACTGTTTGCGCTTACAGGGGCGTATCCTG
>JAFARW010000022.1 GCA_019245275.1 Vulcanimicrobiota bacterium | reverse complement strand
CAGCGCCACGCTTGCGAACGGGTTGCGCGCTTCGCGGTAGCGCCACAACAAACGTTTGAGGACCGGTGCAGAGAAATATTCGATGCGCACGCCGGGCGGAGGAGCGATCTTCGGCCCATCGGGTTCCATCGTTGCAACGTCGATCTGCAATCCTGAAAAGCGGCGGCTCAGTTCGATAACCGATCGCATGAACGAATCGGTACCGCCGCCGTGGTCAACTGGAAGCACGTTAGAAGCCGGCATATGGCGGCTGACAATTAAAATGCGCAACGCGTTATCGGAAGGCCGCTAAGAAAGCATCGTTAAAGAAGGTTTTCATGCCGGAGCGCTTGCCGTTCGTTGATTTGCGTATGCAGTATCGGAATCATGCCGATGAACTGCAGCGCGCGATTGACGGCGTGCTAGAATCCGCTGCGTTCATCCTCGGGCCGGAAGTCACCGCGTTTGAAGAAGAGTTCGCGCGATTCATCGGCGCCCGCCACTGCATCGGCGTCGGGTCCGGAACCGCCGCGCTGCGCGTCGCGCTGCTCGCGCTCGGTATCGGTCCGGGCGACGAAGTCTTGATGCCGGCCAATACGTACATCGCTTGCGCGCTCGCTACGTCGCAGGTAGGCGCTGTCCCGAAGTTCGTCGACGTCGGCGACGACTATCTGATGCGCGTCGACGAGATCGAATCCGCTTTAACGCCCAAGACGAAAGCGATCATGCCGGTCCACCTCTACGGTCAGGCAGCCGATGTAGAGGCAATCGTCTCGATCGCGCGCCGTCACGGCCTCGCCGTCATCGAAGATGCAAGCCAAGCGCACGGCGCGCGCATTCTCTCGCGATGCGTCGGCTCGTTCGCAGATGTGGGTTGCTTCAGTTTTTACCCGGGCAAGAACCTCGGTGCGTATGGCGACGGCGGTGCGATCGTAACCAACGATCCTGAGGTTGCGGAGCGCATTCGTCTCTACCACGACTTTGGACAGTCGAAGAAGTACGAGCATCTGCTTAAGGGTGATAACTGCCGTCTGGACTCGATTCAGGCGGCGGTGCTGCGTGTGAAACTCGTTCACCTCGAGCGGTGGAACGCGCAACGCCTTGCCGCGGCGCGTCGTTACGACGGCTTAATTAAAGCACTGGGCGTTGCTCCACCGGTGCGTCACGCCGACGAAGGGCACGTGTACCACCTGTACGTGATCGAAGTTCCGGATCGCGACTCGCTGATCGAGCGCTACCGAGAAGCGAACATTGAGGTTGGCATTCACTATCCCGTGCCGATTCATCTTCAGCGCGCGTACGGCGATCTGCAGCTACCACAGGGATCCTTCCCGCGGACCGAAGACGCAGCGCGCCGGATCATCTCGCTGCCGATGTTCCCCGAAATCACGCCCGCTCAAATCGAACGAGTCGCCGAAGTCTTAAAGGTGCATTTGGAACGAACCGGTGTCAGAGCGTAACGCTCTCGAGCGTTTCGAACGCTACGCCGTACCGTTTTTTGCGCTTCTCCTCTTCCTGATCGCGACGCAAGTCGCGCTTGCCAACCTTCCGGCAAACAAATTGTTTGCGGGTCACGATAGCGGCTTCTATACGCTTTTCCCGGACCAATTGATTCGCACGTCTGCCGGGACGTGGGAAGTGAAGACCGCTCTCGGCTTCGTTAACTTTCAGGCGCTCGTGACGCTGCCTTTGGCGCTGCTCGTCTTACTTGTCAATGCGTTACACCTCTCGGGTGCTACCGTCGGCCGGTTCTTTTACGAACTGCAGTTGTTGGTCTGCGAATTCGGCACGTTCTTCATCGCTTGGCTAATTCTCGAGCGATTCTATGGCTCCGTGCGACCGCTGATGCGAGCGCTGGCGGCTTTCATTGCAGCACTCGTCGCGACGTTCAACATCTTTACGGCCGTGTTGCTGCTCTATCCGCCGAGCAACTTCCAGATGGGTGTCTTCGTGTGGCCCGTCGTCATCGCTTGCGAACTCTATCTCCTATGGCGACGCCCAACCGTCTCCGTCGCGATGCTCTTCGGAATCGTTTTAACGCTCGCGACACTCGGTAATCCCGCGCACACGATGCTTGGCTTTGCCCTTGTTGCAGGTGTCTACATCGCGAACTCGATCGGGGCGAAAAATTGGCGGTGGCCGCTGCTTGCAACCGTTGCGCTCGTCACGTTCGCAACGAGCATCTTCTTTTGGCTGCCGGCGTTTGCGTCGATCTTTCTCTACCACGGCAACGTCTCGGCGCCGGTGGGCGCAAACGCGAGTGCGTTGACAAGCTCGGCGGAGCTGATCAAACTGCGAACGACGATTGCGGCGCTTCTGCGGTTCGACGGCCTCCTGTGGTGGCCGAAGACGCCAAATGCCGATTTGTACAACTCGGCACTGATGATCTTCGCGACGTACGTGCCGGCGGCGCTCGCGCTAATCGCTCTCTTCTCGAAGCGCTGGATCTCAAGAGCGCTATGGGTTCTCTTGCTCGTCGGGATCGAGCTCGGCAAAAGCGCGCATCCGCCGTTTCAGTTGAATCTAGTGGCGCTGATGACGAGCGTTCCGCTGTTTGCCGCGTTTCGGCAGACGTACGACAAGTTCGCGCTTTACATCATGCTCGCGTTGCCGCCGCTGGCCGCGATAGGGCTCGTCGTGCTTTCGCTTCAGCGCCGGTATTTGTGGGCGACCGTCGTCGCGATCGGCTTCGTCGTGGTGGGCATCTGGCCGTTTCTCGCAGGCCGCGTCGCGGATCCGTACTTTTTGACAAACATCCCTGCGGATTACCGGCGCGTCGACGCAATCATGGGCAACGATCCGCAGGCGCGCGCCCTCTCGCTGCCGGGCGGCTCAAACGAGATCCACGTAACCGATTGGTTCAAGGGTGGAAACTTCGAGAATCTGCTCTTTCGCACGCGTGCCGTCAACGGTGCGATCTTCAAACAGCGTGCGATCTCAGCTGCACCGCTCTACGACGACCAAGATCTGGTTGCGGCCGACGAGCTGCCCGAGCTGATCGGCTTGCTGGGAATCTACGACATCAAGTACGTTTTGCTGCACAAGGATTACTTGACGAGCTACCGGATGGCGTTCGACGTTGAACGCTATCGCGTTCTCGGTCCGCTTTTGGCGCGCGCCCAAAAGCGCTATCTCGATTCCGATCCGCGTTTGCGCAAGGTGTACGACGGCGCGTCGCTCGCGCTTTATGAAGTGAGGGCGACACAGACGCTGCCGCACGCGTTTGCGTCGTATCAGGCCGCAACTGCGCTAGGTTACGAGAACGTGCTCCTCGGCCTGGCCGACGCCGGCATCATGGATGCTGCACACCATCCGAACGTCCTCTTCGTCGGTAATCAAGTGGTGCCCGACGGCGGCGCGGGTGCGTTAGACACGCTCATGCGCAGCAGCGCGTACGTCGTGCGTATACCGCTGATTCCGGAGACGCCGGCTTTGTATCGGGAACAAGTGTCTCTCGATATCGGCACTGCGCAAACACAAGCTCAGCAATACAGCCAGCTCGATAAGCCGAGTTACTTGGTATTCGTACAGCCGCATGGCGACTGGTTGAAAGGCAACGCTTCAACTTCCGACAATCTCGTCGGCACATTCTTCTTGAACCGCCCGCAGGTATCCGAGGCCGCGGTGATCGTGAAAGCAGCGCGCGCGCCGCGGGAAGCGTTTGCAGATTTTCAAGGTTTGGAAGGCGATCGGCCCTGGACGCTGTCGAGTTATGCGGCACAGCTGCCGGCTTCCGCGACGATCACCGAAGCCGATCTCGCCGATCCGGAGGCGACGCCGGCTCCGAACGAGCGCGAACCGTTCCTCGATCCTTCGGAGGCACAACTGCCGACACAGGACGTGCCCGCAACGATAACAATGGATCGATCCTCGGTGACGTACGTGATTCGCCCGCAGCACGGTGGCGAACTCCTGGAGCTTACGGTCGCAAGCCGCCCGATCTCACCGATCGCAATGCTGAGCGATCCGCGACTGACCTTCGACTACGAGTTGTCGGACCCGCAGCTGCTTGCTGCTTGGCTGCGGTTTGAGTTTCTCGATCCTTCCGGGCGTCGCGTTTACCTCGATAAGCAGCTCGATGCAACGGGATACCTCGAGGACTTTCACATTCGCGACACGCTGCAAGCGGGATTGGATCGGCGCTTCAACAAGCTCTCCGCGCTTCATCAAAGCGACCCGTTGTGGGCGGCCAGTCAACCTAACTTCAATCCGCCGCAGGCGGACGACTTTCAGCTCGTCGGCTTGCATCTGATCTTGAGCAAGGCGCCGGGTAGCGATTTCTCGTTGCACATGATTCCGGGCAAGTTGCCGGGCGCGGATTTCCCGTACACGCCGGGCAGCCTAGCATTTCGTTTTCGCGGCCTGCAAATCACATTGCACGATGCACAACCTCCAGCGTATGCGAACGTCGCGTACCGCGCGGATTTCGCATCCCCGAATGTAACGACACGCTCGCGCTCGATCAGCGAGATGAGCGTCGTGCGAAAGAGCGGCGCGACCTTTGTTAATGCGTCGCCGATAATCGGACGAACCGATGCGAGCGTTTCCTTCCGCCTCGCACTTCCAGCAGTCGACCTGCATCGCTATCCGCGACTCGTCCTTCGATATTGGCAGCCGGCTTCGAATGAGGACCTCGTCGTGAAGCTTGGCTTACTCGCAGCGGGGCGCTTGCAGGAAGTTGACGCGGGATTGGAGCTTCCGTCGGATTTGACCAGTGATGATGCTGTCCCGGCACGATGGATCGGCGATTCGAGTTTCCCGGAGCAGAGCGTTCCGATCGGACTGGATGCGCAGCCGGACTTCGCACAATCAAGCGGTGATTGGAAGAAGCTGACGTTCGACTTGCGGCGGATTGCGGCTTATCGGGCTGCGACGCTGCATCCGAAGCTCAGATACGTCAGTGTCGAGTTTCGAAGCAAAGCCCCGCCCCAACCGCCTCCGCCGGAGGGCACCGTCGGGGATCTCAGCGGCTTGGTTTTTGGGCTCGGCGATTTGGCGCTCGAAGGGTCGACGGCCCATTTGCAAATGCGCGCCGCAAACGTTTTGCAGATCGATGGAAAACCGCAGCGGCAGCGCTCGGTCACGCGCATCGCGGGAGCGGCCGATCAGCTCATGCTGCAATACCCAACGATCGATCTAACGCGCGGCTTGCATCGCGTAACCACGCGTCTGCAACCGCCGTGGATGGTCGGCAGCGTTGCGATCGCACCCAAGAATGTGCCTCGTTCCGCGGCGCCGCCGCTGACTATTCGCCACATTGACGACGAGTTGTTTGCCGTTCACGTCGATCGTAACCGGCCGGTTTGGATTTCATTTGCGGAAACGTATCACGCCGGCTGGCGGCTCGTCGCAGCGACGGCCCCGAAAAACCGTTTGCAGTGGGCTGCGTCGCTGCGATGGCTTCGCGCGCCGGCCGGCGAGCACGTGATGGGGAACGCCTATAACAACACGTGGTTCGTTACGGGCGCAGGCCCTGGGGATTACGTCATCGATTTTGCGCCGCAAGACTTCGCCGTGATCGGCAAGGTGCTCGCACTCCTCGCCACGCTGGTTGCGCTCGGGTTAGCCGCGTACTGGTGGCGACGGTGAGCGCCTTGATCAAGGCCCTTGCAATCACCGGGGTCGCGGCGCTCTTCTTGTTGGCGGTTGCGGCGAGCACCCAAGGCGCGACTGTCGGCTTGCCTCAGTCGCTGCTTCTACTTGCGATCGCGCTAATCGGCGTGCGTTACTTTCGTAACGATCGCGAAGGATTGATCAAAGCCGCGCTGATCTGTCTTGGCGCGGGCGTGTTGATTCTCCCGTTGGCACATCCGTTGGTGCGAGCGCTTTCAGAGTCATTGATTGCGCTTGCGATCACGGGCGTTGCCGTGTACTTGATTGGACCGCCCTTCGTTCGGTTCTTTCGACTGCTACGCTCGGGCTTTCAGGCGACGAAAGAAACACTTACACGGCCCGTACCGCTTAGCGCCGATGCTATAGACGTCGCTGGCCCGCGTGATTTCGCCGGAACGCTGCGCAAGTGGCAGCCATTTCTGATCGCGGCCGTTATCTGTTTCCTGATCGCGGTCATCGGCGGCGGCCGCTTCATCGGATTTGAATCCGCTTCGCTTCAGTGGAACACGCACATCTTGACATCGAGCATCGTGCGCGACGGTGCGCATCTTCGCGATCCAAGCGTCGCCCTGGGAATTCCAGCGAGTGCGTTTGTCGCCGTCTCCGACTCGCTGCTGCTCTCGGCGCTCAAGCTGATCGATCCGAATGCATGGGTCGCATTCCTCGGCAATCTGATCACGCTGCTCAGCATCGGGCTCTTCTTTGTCGCCGCGGTGCTCTTTTTACAGCGGTTGTCGTTCGGGTGGACTGAGACGATAGCCGCGGCGACACTTTTCTTGTTGTTGCCGCTCGGCTTGGAGCTGCGTTTTGCCGCGCCGTTCGATCTGAGCATCCCGCTGCTGGCAGTTCTGCCGGCGCTCTCGGAAAAAATCCGACCCGCGCCCTTCCTGGCTGCTGCATTTGCAACCGGTCTGTGCAATACGGCAAACGGCTACGAGTACGCGGCTCTGATCGTTACGCTGCGCGCGTTCAACCTCGCTCGCGCGCAGGCGTCGAATCGAATCTACGCCGTCGCAGCGATTCTGGGCATTCTCGGGAGTCTGATCGCAGCGCTGTTGTTGAAAGGATTGGCGCCTGCCGCTTCGTTGCGCGAAACTTGGTGGTATGGCGAGGAGATTGGGCGCATCATCTGGGCTGAGAATCTGCCGATGTGGTGGATTGCGATCATCGCCTTTGCGATTTTGGCTATCGGCGGATTTTACGCGCTTTTTCGTACGCGGCGTCGCGAGCTACTCTCCGCGGCCCTGACGCTTGCGATCGCCGGCGCAATCCTCGGTGTTCCAACTCAGGTCGGCGGCATTCCGCTGATCAGTCTCGCTTACTTATTGCAACCGATTGCGCCGCTCGGGTGGCCGGCGGCACGACTCCTGGAGCTTGCCGCATTTGCTCTGACGATTCCGGTGGCATATGCGCTCTCCGTTGTCTTCGCTGCGGGTGTTTGGCGATCTCAATTCGCACGCGGTGCTATCGTGTGGATTTCCGCGCTGATCCTCTTCGTGCTCTGCCTGCCCCGTTCGCAGACAACGGTGTTGCCGGCGGCAGCCGCCGATGCAACGACGGTCGAGTTTCCAATTGCTGAAGCGGGATCGCGTGCCGGTATTCTCTACGCTGAGGACTTATTCGCGCGGCGCGCACACGTGTTGCAACCGTTGATCTTCGTCAACGCAGACTCCCCGCTCAAATTGCAAAGCTCGCCGGCCGGCGCGGGGGCGGTGAGCGCGATGCGCCACGCCGGCGTGCATTTTCTCGTCTTACGCACCGACGTCTACGCGAATCCGAGTTGGCGTACCGTCGAGCCGCGTCTCTTCTCGGAGGAGTATTCCGCGATACCGCCGCTGGATACGAGCTACCCCTGGAAGATCATCACATACACGCCCGGACAAGGCGGTTGATCCGGCTCGGACTCGTCGGGTACGGCTACTGGGGACCGAACTACGCGCGGATCATCGACGAGATTCCCGACGCGGCGATGACGTGGTGCGCTGACATCGCCGAAGATGCGCGGGCGCTGGCGCACTCGCGTCATCCAAACGCATCGATCACGTCGGATTACCGTGACCTGCTGGCTGCACCCGATTGCGATGCGGTGATCGTCGCTGCGCCGACCCACAAACACTTCGATGTGGCGCGCGCTGCCTTCGACGCCGGGAAGGATATGCTCGTCGAGAAGCCGCTGACTGATTCGCGGTCAACCGCCGCGCAACTCGCATCGATCGCAAAATCGAGCCGTCTGATCTGCATGGTCGGGCACGTCTTTCTGTACCATCCGGCCGTGCGCTATATCGATGCGGCGCTGCGCGACCCGGCGACCGGTCCCGTGCGTTTCATTACTTCATCGCGCGTCGGATACAGCCCGATCCGGCAAGACGTCGACGCGTTATGGGATCTCGCGCCTCATGACGTCTCGATGATCCATGCGTTCATGCAGCAGCAGCCCGTCGAAGTTTTTGCCGCCGGCCGTTCGTTCTATCCAGGCGATCGTGCGGACGTCGTCTTTGGAACGCTTCGCTTTGCAGATGGCACTCTCGCCTCGCTCCGTCTCAGTTGGGCGCACCCATTCAAGGAGCGACGCATCGACGTCATCGCGGAGAATGCGACATTCTCGTTCGACGATTTGGGAATGCCGAAACTGTCGCGCTACGATGGCATCGAAGCCGATCGCGCCGGGAAAACGACGACGCCAATGATCGCGACCGCCGAACCGCTGCGCGCGCAACTCGAACATTTCATCGATTGTATCGAACATCGGCGCGCGCCACTGACGGGGTTTAGTGAAGGCGAAGCGGTCGTCTCGACATTGGAAGCCCTAACCGCCTCACTGCGCAGCGGCGCGGTTATGCGCGTTTAGCATCCGGATAAGCTCGCCTACAAGCAAGATCATCCAGAGAAAACCGGCAGCGAGCGCGGCGCGCAGATAACCAGCGGGCGAAAACCATAGGACGAAGTGACGGTTTCCCGGCGGGAGAGTCCAGCCGTTCGCAAACCCCTCGACGAGGCGGGAAGCGGTCGTCCTGTCGCCGTCGATCAGTTTCCAACGTCGATCGAAGTCGTTTCGGAGAACGAGAACCCCGCCGCGATCGCTGTGCACGTCGCCTTCGATCTCGTCACTCTTTGTGTGTGTGATGACGACCGAACCCGACGGAGCGGCCTCGATTGGCGCGGCTGTTGCGAGCGGGCGCTCGAACCATCCGCCTGCAACGAGCAGACGATCCTTCGGGAAGCGGGCTACGGCCGCGCGAGGCAGCCAACGGCACCCTGCAATCGAGTTGAAAGTCGCAACAAAATACCAGGGCCGCTGCGCAGCCGCTAGATCGTTTGAATAACCAAGCACGCTCGCTTGACCGCAAAATCCGATCGCCGGAGTAGCCCAATAATAAGGATAGGCGGCGATAAGACGCCCTGGAGCCGGCGCGCTCTCGGCGACCGAATGTACAAACGCATGGGGCAGCTCCGTAAAGGCCGCAGATTGTTGCAGTGCCACGATCGGCTGCGCGTTGGCGAGTGCGAAGAGACGAACGCCGTCGCGATCTGCGAGCAGCGTCGTCGCGGCATCCTCCGGCACGCTGCGCGCTAACTCGGGCCGGCCAGAGGCGAAGGTTGCCAACGTGCGCCGATCCGCGATCGCGACGATGCCGAGCTGCGAGAAGATCGGCTCCGCTGACTGCCAGTTACCCTGCTGCGCGAGCGTCACCGCCGCCGCGAACGATCCGTACGGTTGGTACTCGAAAATCGGACGTGTTCTGCCGAGCGGCGTATACGCGAGCGGATCGGCGCCGCCGACGGTACGGTCCGGCGGTCCAAGCGGTTGTTGCGCCGGCCACCACAGAACTCGACCTGGCGGCAACCGTTGTGCGGCGGTAGTCAGCACGCCGATTGTTGCCGGGGTCGGTGCCCACCCAACAAGATTCGGCGCCGCAAACCATGCCGGCAACGTAGCCCACAATCCAAAGATCGCGAAGAGCCAGCCAACCGCGCGCTGCGTCATCCAAAAGCGTGCCGCGAGAAGGACGACGACGAGCCAATAGAGCGCCATCACATCGTACAGCTCGCGATAGACCGAGAAGGCCGGAATTCGCGCGAACAGCACGCTCCAAAGCTCGTGCAGGGGACCGCGTAACCCCGTCGCGGTGAGCCAAGCGAGCAAAGCGAGAGCAACAAGCAGCCCCGCGACGCGCATCTCGCGCCGCAATTCGATCAGTGCAAAGAGCGCGCACAGCGGAAAGAGCAGCAACACATGCTGCAGCCAAAATTGCGTGAGCAATTCGTAGTAGTGCACGAAGTAGCCGCGGCCTTCGGTCGCCTCGATCGGCGGAACGCTCTGTTGAAGCTGCCATGATAGGACGGCTCGCTGCATCGCGATTGCACCATGCGACGGCTGCGAAAGAAAGAGCGGTCCCAAAAGAGCCGGTAAGAGCAGCGGCAAGGCGATCAGCACGATCGTCGCGGCTTCCTTGAGCGTTCGCTTTCGAAAAATGACGGCGAAGATTAAAACGATCAACGCCAGCCCAAAGATCTGGAGTTGAACGATCGTGAATGCGAGCGCCAGCGCGCTCAAGATGATCCAGAGTCGGCGGTTGCCGATGTTCTGGCGCAGCGCAAGGGCGAGGAAAAACGGCAGCGCGGCATAGCCTTCGAGATACGAAGTGTGACCGGCGACGAATTTTGATATCGTAATCGGTCCCGCCAGGTAGAAGAATCCGCAGAAGACCGCCCAGCGATTGTCGATTCCGAGCAACGTTCGAGCCGCAAATGCCGCGCCGCCAATGCCGGCTGCGAACGTGAGGAACAACACGAGATCGAGTACCGCCTTAGACGGAAGCACCCACGAGAGCAGCCACTCGAAATAAAATTGAGGCAGTATACTCGGAAAGGCGTTCGGAGCGCCAAGCCCATCCGGCACCCATGCTGAGAGCGCGCGCGCCGTCATCGCACGTAAACCAGCTTGATCGGGTGGCCACGACCAATCGTGAATGTACGCCGGGATTCCGTTGTGCGCTAGAAAGGGCGCGAGCAATAGAAGCGCGCCGGCCAGCGCCCACGGCACTGCGCCAAGGTTCCTAAGTTTCAGGCGTTATCTCGAGCAACTCTTGCAGCTCAGTCGGCGTGCGCACCAGCAGTGGACGATGCGTCTGCTGCCGCCGCTGCGCGAAGCGATCGAAGAACGGACGCAGCCGCTCTAAGGACGGCATGTATTCCGGCTCACTTAGGGCGCGCTCGACTTCGGCAACGCACGCGCGGTCGAAGCCGTTGCGCTCCATGCCGACGGCGTTGACGCCGATCAGCTGCGCCGGACTGCCGAGCACCTTCGCAAACGGCGGCACGTCTTTGCTGATTACGCTGCCCATGCCGATCATTGCGTACGCGCCGATGGTGCTATATTGGTGAATCATCGACGATAACCCGACCGTGGAGTACTCCCCGACGTCGGTAAAACCACCGATCTGGGTGTTGTTCGCCAGCGCGACATGGTGACGAATTCGCGTATCGTGCGAGACGTGGCAGTACGCCATGAAGTAACAATCGTCTTCGATGACCGTTTCGAACTTCGATGGCTGGTGAACCGTTGTGTATTCGCGCAGGACGCAACGGCTGCCGATCCGGATTCCGGTTACCGGTTGACCGCTAAACTCGTACTTGGCCGTCGTGTATTGTGCCGGCGTACCGATCGTAACGTGCGGGCCGATCCAGTTATCATCGCCGATCACGACGTCGCCTTCAATCGTCGTAAATGCGCCGACCACATTGCGCTTTCCGATGCGAACGGTCGGCGCGACGAGGGCCGTCGGATGGATGTGATTGTGTGTATCGCTACCCATCGCGCCGCGACGTTCTGTTCGTTTGCGCGGCACACCTACTAGGGTTAACGGGTGCGCGCGACGCATTATCGAGTGGGCTTCTATTGATGCATAAAATTTCGATGTTCGGCGCAGGTTACGTCGGCTTGGTGACTGCGACGTGTTTTGCGGAACTGGGCAACCGCGTCTTCTGTTATGACACCGACAACGAGAAGATCGATTTATTGCAGCGCGGGCACGTTCCGATCTTTGAGCCGGGGCTCGCCGAAATGGTCGCGCGGAATGTGAAGAAAGAACGACTCTCTTTCTCGAGCGACGCGCAGCAAGTCGTCACACAGAGCGATATCATCTTTATTGCCGTTGGAACGCCGATGGCGGACGGTGGCCACGCAGATCTGACCGACGTGCGAGAAGCGGCGATGACGATTGCCAAGCATCTGAACGGAACGAAGATCATCGTCAACAAATCGACGGTGCCGGTTCAAACCGGCGATCTGGTTGCGACACTCATCGACGAGTATCGAAGCGGCGGGCATTCCGTCGCCGTTGTTTCGAATCCGGAGTTCGTCCGCGAAGGCTCGGCGATTTCGGATTTCATGAATCCGGACCGGATCGTGCTCGGCGTGCCGGATGCTCGGACCGGTGAGACGATGCGCGGCCTCTACGCGCCGCTCGGCGTTCCGATCGTGCTTGTGTCGGTGCGAACCGCCGAGATGATAAAATACACGGCGAATGCATTCTTAGCGACAAAGATCTCGTTCATCAATGAGATCGCGAACTTGTGCGAGGCAGTGGGCGCCGACGTGAAGGATGTCGTTGCCGGCGCCGGCAGCGATCATCGGATCGGTACGGCGTTCATGCAGTCGGGGCTTGGTTTTGGCGGATCGTGCTTTCCAAAGGATGTCACGGCTCTAACCAAGCTTGCGGAATCAAAAGGCGTCCAGCCGCGAGTTTTGCGTTCGGTCCTCGAAACGAATGCGGCTCAGATCGATGTCTATTTCGACGCTATCGTCGCGCAATTCGGAGATCTGAAGGGCGTCCCGCTGGCGCTGCTCGGGCTGGCCTTCAAACCGAACACCGACGATGTTCGCGAGTCGCCGGCGCTCGCGCTGGCGCGGCGACTTCTCGTTAAAGGCGCGCGCCTGTCGGTGCACGATCCTGTCGCCACGGACAACGCGCGACGCGTTTTAGCGGGCGATGTGCGCTGGTGTACCGATGTCTACGATGCCGCGCGCGATGTGCGCGCATTGATCGTTGCAACGGACTGGAGCGAGTACAAGGAACTCGACTTCAATGCGCTCGCAGCGGCGATGTCCGATCGAATCGTCTTCGATTGCCGCAATATCTACGAACCGGGCGAACTCGTGAAAGCGGGCTTCTTGGCGATCGCAATCGGCCGCGGTCACAAGCGCCACGAGCGTCGCGCCGCGCAGCATCCAGTAGAGAAAGTCTAACCGCGATGGTCGTGCTGATCACGGGAGCGGCCGGCTTCATCGGCTCTTATCTTGTCGATGCTTATCTCGCTCGGGGAGTCGAGGTGATTGGCATCGACAACTTGGCGACCGGATCGCCTTCAAATCTCGAGCGCGCGCACAAAGATCAACGCTTTTCCTTCATTGAAGCCGATATCGCTCGTGACGCAGAGCGGACGGGGGAGCTACTTCAAGCCGGCAATGTAAGGCCGGATCTGATCCTGCATTTCGCATCGCCGGCAAGCCCGAAAGATTACGCGGATTTGCCGCTTGAAACAATGGCAGCCAACGCCGCGGGTACGCGCACGTGCTTGGAAGTTGCCTCCAAGTGTAATGCGCGTTTTCTCTTCGCATCGACATCCGAATCGTATGGCGATCCGCTAGAGCACCCGCAGAAGGAAACGTATTGGGGAAATGTCAATCCGGTCGGGCCGCGTTCTTGCTACGACGAAGCGAAGCGCTATGGCGAGGCGCTGACGATGGCGTACTGGCGAACGCGCGGCGTCGACGCGAGAATCGCACGCATCTTCAACACGTACGGACCCCGAATGAGAGAAAACGATGGGCGCGTCGTGCCGAACTTCATCCGGCAAGCGCTGGCGGCCGAACCTCTGACGATCTATGGAGACGGAACGCAAACGCGTTCTTTTTGCTACGTAGACGATTTGGTCGACGGGATCATGCGCTATGGCGATGCGGCTTCGCTTGCCGGAAACGTGATCAATCTCGGCAATCCGAAAGAATTCTCGATCCTCGAGTTCGCAAAGATCGTCGCAGAGGTGGCCGGCGTTCCGCTGCGCTTCGGGCATGCCCGGCTGCCGGAGGATGATCCAACGCGGCGTTGTCCGGACATCACAAAAGCGAACGCGCTTCTCGGTTGGCAGCCGAAGATCGAGTTGCGCGACGGTGTTGCCAAGACGATCGCTCATTTTCGCGGCGCGGCGGCACCCCATTGAAGATAAGATCACGCGCCGCGCTTAGATTTTTGGCTGCGGGCGTCGCCGCGTTTGCTTTCCTCGCAGTGGGAGCCGCCGCGGCAACGATTGTCGCGACGCTGGCGGGCTCGGGTGCGTGGGGAGCCGCGAACGGAAGTGCCGCCGCGGCTTCCTTCATGATGCCGGCTGGGGTCGCACTCGATCGCACCGGTGACGTCTTCATCACCGACGCTCAGGCGCAGCAGGTGCGAGAGTTATCGCCTTCCGGTGTCGTGCGTACAGTCGCCGGCGGACCCGCGAACGCGACGAGCGGTCTGACTGCACGCGGCGGATATCGCGATGGAGCCGCTGCGATCGCGCGCTTCAACCACCCGTTGGGAATCGCCATCGATCGATTCGGTGATCTGTATGTTGCCGACACTCTGAATCATTGCATCCGCAAAGTGGCGCGTGATGGAACCGTCAGCACGTACGCGGGAACTAGCGATTCCGGGTACGTCAACGGGCCCCGTTTGGAAGCCCGCTTTCGCCAGCCCGAAGGCGTTGCCGTCGACCGCGTGGGCAACGTGTACGTTGCGGATGTCGCGACGGGCCTGCGAAAGATCTCGAGTTCCGGCGAGGTTACGACGATCGACCGTCAGACGACCGATAATAATGAAGCATTGGCCGTCGGCGTATACGATACCGACTCCGGCCCGTTGCTCTATGTGGCGGAACGGTTCGGCTTATCGATCTTGCATCCGGACGGCTCGCTCGAACGATTTCCGGGTGGCGACGACTATGACGTCGCCTTCCCGCCCGTGCCGAAGAATGTCTTACGGATCATTCAAGCGCGGCGCCCGATCGGATTTCCGACGGCGGTCGCCGCGATCGACGACCACACGGTCGCGTTTACGGATGCCCGCACAAATTCGGTCCGCATTTTAGAAACCGTGCACGGCACGCTTCGGATCGTGGGCGGCGCTCCCAATGACGATGCATCCGGCGACACGGGCGGCCTTCGAAACGGAAATGCAGCGAACTCGCTTTTTAACGCTCCAATCGGTATCGCCGCGCGCGGAACCCAGCTCGTCGTCGCCGATTCAGGCAATCGGCGGATCCGATCGATCAGCGGCCTCGATTACCGTCACGCCGTCGCGCCGGCGCTCGGACTGCTCGACACCGGATTCGCTTCCGGCGGCAACGAGTACCGCATCGCCTATGTCGGCAATTCGTCGGTTTGGTACAACACCGGCTGGGATGACTCGATTGAGGGGATTCTCGAGCGAACGCTCAACGGCGATCGCGCGATGTCGCAGCGCGTCCATGTCGTCGGCGTCGCGGGCAACGAAAAGTTCGGCGTTGCCGCGCAATATGCTGAATGGCTCGCCAAGCTCGGCGGCGTCAACTTGGTCGTGCTGAATCTTAACAGTGGAAATTTGTTGTCGTCTTTTGCCGGTCCGGATGGGAGGCTTCCGCCGATTGCAACATGGCAGCCGCAATTGACTGCGCGTCTGCGCGATCTCCGGCAGCAGCTCGCGCGAAATCACGTGCCGCTCGTCGTTGTGACGCATCCTTTTCCGAATGAGTTCGATTGGTCGGAATCGGCCTACACGCAAATAACACAAGATTACAGCTACTGGTACGACGACACGATCGGCAAGGCGACCAACGCTGCCGTCCGCAATTCAGGCGCTAATCTGATCGACCTGTGGCCGAAGTTTTCGCAGTACGAACGTCATGCGTCGCACGGCGCGCTTTTTGGCGGCGATGATTTTCACTTCTCGCGCAACGGGCGTCAGGTCGTCGGCGAGTGGGTGGCGCAAGCGCTCGAACGGCTCGCGCCATGGCGCTAGGGTTGGTCTAACTCTTTGTTTCTTGCGCGTCTCCCGTGAACGTCTTCACGTTTTTCAGGCCGGCGTCTTTGAACGCTTGTTCGACTTGCGCTGCCTCCGAAGGCTCGGCTTTGTAGGTGACGACGGCCCGGCCGGCGTCGATCGCATCGTTGTAATTTTGGATCTGATCTTCAGGGATCGGCCAATCCGCAAGATGGTCGATGATATGCGGCTGCGCGAAGTAGCCGACGTAACGGCTGTCGGCGCTGATGCCGGGAACGTTGACGCCGCCGGCCTCCGTCATGATCGCGGTATCGCCGCGAATCACATCGTGCGAAACGTCGGAAGTCTGCGCAAACTCGCTTGCATGCAGAAATTGCAGGATCGAAGTGTCGTGCTCTTCCGTGGCCGGCTCCCCGGTGATCACGTGGACGCGGCTGCAATCGACCGGTGGGCGTGCGCAGAGTGCATCCTCGATTTTGCTCGGTGTTGTCTCCTGCGAAATTCCGGTCACCAAATGCTGATCAGCCATGTAGAGTAACTCCCTGTTGTTAGCGTTGAACTATCGCGGGCGGGGCCCCGTTAGTTCGCGAACGGCGTGCGCGAGCCGTTCGATGCCGTGGCGGATATCATCTTCCCCGGCGTTCGAGAAGTTCAAGCGCATGCCGTTATGCACGTCTCGATGCGGATAGAAGCTGACGCCCGGCACGAACATCACCTTCTCGCGCGCTGCAACCTTGAGCAACTCCTCGGTATCGAAGCCGGGGCGTTCAACGGTTGCCCAAAGGAACATCCCGCCGTTCGGGCGATTGAAGTGGACGTCCGCCGGCATGTATTCGCGCAGACAGTCGTGCATATGCGCGCGTCGATCGCCGTAGACGCGGCGGATTGTCGCGATATGGTCGTCGAGTGCGGTGCCGCCGGTGACGAACGCGGCAAAAACATACTGCGCAAATGTTCCCGTGTGTAGATCGACGGCTTGCTTCGAGAGGACGAGGCGTTCCATGACCTCTTGATCGCGCATCACGAGCCAGGCGACGCGCATGCCGGGAGCAACGATCTTCGATCCGGTTCCGCTGTAGATGATCGGTGCATCGGAGTCATGCGCGATCAGCGAAGGCGCCGGCTTTCCTTCAAACTGCAGCTCACCGTAGGGGTCATCCTCGATCAGCGGGACGCCGAAATGTTCGCAGATCCGGACGATGCGCTCACGACGCGCGTGCGCGAGAGTACGTCCGGTTGGGTTTTGAAAATTCGGAACGAGATAGACGAACTTCGGCAGCGCGTCGGCGTGGGCGAGCACCTGCTCGAGCGATTCCGGAACCATGCCGTCTTCGTCCGTATCAACCGTGAGGTAGCGCGCCTGGTAGGAATCGAACGCCTGTATCGCGCCGTGATACGACGGATTCTCGAGGACGACGTGGTCTCCGGGATCGATGAAGATCTTGCCGAGGATGTCGAGGCCCTGCTGTGAGCCGTTGGTAATCAGCACCTCTTCCGGCTCGATATCGATGCCGAAGCGTTTCGAAATACGCTGCGCCACCCAACCTCGCATCTCGGGAATGCCTTCGGTCACGCTGTACTGCAACGCGGCGGGACCGACCCCGGCCATGACCTCGCGCGTGACCTCGCCGATTGCCTCAGCGGGAAAAAGTTCGGGCGCGGGCAGGCCACCGCCGAAAGAAATGACGTCCGGCTGTTGCGTGACCTTGAGCATCTCACGGATCGTCGAAGCGTGGAGCCGCGAGGTGCGCATCGCAAAACGGACGGCGCGCGGGATCGTCGCCATCCGGCGGTATTTGGGGAACCTCCGATTAAATCCCACGCGGTTCATCCTCGGGCGCTTTTGGCCGATTTCTGCGTTCCTGCGGCGGCCACAATGCGCTGCATTGCGTCCGTCCTCGCGCCTTGAACTCGACCAAAATCATCGCGAGGCTAAACCCGCGGAGACTTAAATCAGAGGTCCCTAGGCGGGGTTCATCGGGGGTCCGCTGATCGGCGCTCGCGTGGCACCGAAACCGCTCTCACGGATGAAGGCGAGTATTCCGGCTCCCAGTCCGACGAGCACGACGAGCATCGTGATGAACCAACCGACGAACGGCACGACCTGCGCCGCACCGATGACGATGAGGCCGAGCACAAGCGCGGCTAGCGGCGAGGGAGTCGTGTGCGGACGCACGAGTTCGAAAAGACGACGGCCGACCAGCATGCCGAGCGCCGCTTGCCCGATGAAGATGCCAGCGAACACCGCCGCGATCTCTAGTGGAATCAGTGGGATGCCGACGATGCTCACCAAGAGCAACACGCCGACGGGAATGACCGCGAGCAGCGCAGCCGTGCCGACGCCGGCCGAGAGACCCGGATGCCGTTCGAGGCGATCGAGTGCGACCTTCACGCGAACCGGAAAGATGAGGAAGACGAGCAAGATGATTGCGCCATATGCAAGCGAGCGCAGCAGACGAACATCCTCATGCATGATCGAAGTTGTGCCGGCTGCCGCCCACGGCGCGAGCGCACCAACGTACGGTCCGCCGAATTCGTTGTGCTCTCCGGTTACCGTTGCGCCGGGCAGCATCTCGATATGTCCGCCGTAGTCGTTGACGTCGCCGTCTACCGTGCCTTCGATCAAAGCGTCGCCGCCCACGACGGTGAGATCACCGTCGATCACTTGATCGCGATCGACCGTCACATTCTCACCCCAATAGGTGCCGCCGTGATCGATTGAAACCGTTCCTGCCGCTGCTGGAGCCGCCGAAAAAACGATGCAGCCGAGTAGTAACCCGAGAGCAATCAGTGCAGCGCGTATCATGTCGTCAAACCTTTCGTGCGTAAGCGAGCTCGGCGGCAAGTCGCGGCCGCACAATCGTGTAGAAGGCAAAGAATGCTGCGCCGAGCAGCGCATCAAGCAAGAGCACTCCGGCGACTGCCGCGGCGACCGCCGGCGTCGTGCTGCCGAATGCATGTTGCGCTGCTTCGGCGAGCGTTCGCAAGCCGAGGGACAGGTGGTTGGCGCCGCTTGCGGCCATCGTGAACGCGCCGGCGAGGCTGAGGCCGCTGATCTTTAGCCATGCGCCCATGATGATCCAAGCGACGGCCATGTAGGCGCAAAGAAGCAGCCACGGATTCGTGCGATGCACATAGGGAATCGGCATCGACCGGACTTCTGCCATGACCGCATGCGTGAAATTCGCTTTGGGCTCGACGGCCGGCGGTGTCGCGAGCAATCCGTCGATGGCGCGCACTTCCTCGAGCCAGCTCCGGCAGAACGCGCAGTTGCGGAGGTGATGCACGACATGGTAGCGCGCCCGGTGTGTGAGCGCATGGTCAACGTAGGCACCGAGTAACGGCCTACAATGTGAGCAGCGCATTCTCTTTGCCTCCCTTGACCGGCGTCACATGGCGCGCTTCTCGCGCGCGAACCTTCTGTGCGAGCGCAATCTTGCCGCGATGGATCAGCGTCTTGACATTGCCGAGCGAGAGACCCATCGTCGTCGCGATCGTTTGATACTCCATGTTGTTGTAGTAGCGGAGCGTTAGCACGGTGCGTGTGCGCTCCGGAAGTTCGGCCATTGCGGCGCGCAGTTCGCGCTCGGCTTCGGACCGCAGAAGTCCGGTCGCCGGGTCGGCGTGTGGTGAGCGGTCCGGCAGGACGTTCTCGAGCGTCTGTTCGGTGGGCAGTTCCTGTGTCTGCGGGCGTCGCTGAGCGCGTGCGAGGTGCGTGCGGACGACGTTGCGCGCGATGTGGTAAAGCCAGGTCGAGAACTTACCGAGCGCCGGATTGAACGTGCCGAGATGGGCGTAAGCGCGCAGGAACGTCTCCTGCGCCAAATCGGCGCTTTCGGCCGAGCCGCGGACGGCGGCACTGATAAAACTTGTAATTCCACGTTTGTACCGATCGACGAGCAGGGCGAACTTCTCGCGATCGCCGCTGCGGACAAGGCGCACCAGAGCCTCGTCGCTCTGCCGTTCGATCGCCATCCTCCCAGCATTCGTCTTTCGAGCGTTGCTACCGTGGCGGGGCTGGAAAGTTGCAGCGCCTCCCCAAATAGCCAATTATGGCTTCCACCGCGCGGTTTTCTCATCCGATGATCGTCGGCGCGAGCGGTCAGCTCGGGACCGATCTGATGGACGCATTCGCGGACTTGAATCCCGTCGGTCTGCGGCATTCAGAAATCGCGATCGAAAATCCACGCTCCGTCGCCGAAGCCCTCGATACCCATCGCCCGGATTTGGTGATTAACACGGCGGCATTCCACAACGTGCAAGTTTGCGAGCACGAGCCGGTGCGCGCGCTCGAGATCAACACGGTCGCGGTCGGCGCTCTGGCGCGCGCATGCGCTCAGCGAGAGTGTAGCTTCGCAACGTTTAGCACCGACTACGTCTTCGATGGTGAAAAAGATGCGCCGTATGTCGAAGACGACAAGCCGCGTCCCATCAACTCGTACGGCCTTTCAAAATTGGGCGGCGAGCTGCTCGTCAAAGTGGCGACGCCGCGTCATTTCATCTTCCGGACGAGCGGGCTCTTTGGACGCATCGGCAGCACCTCGAAAGGCTACACGTTCATCGATCGCATTCTTCAGAGCGCCGCTGCCGGCGAGCGGTCAACGGTGGTCAACGATATGACGTTTTCGCCATCGTATACGCGGGACGTCGCCGCAGCGGTTCGCCGCGTTGTCGACGACGCCGATTTCGGTCTCTATCACGTCGTCAATCAAGGATCGTGCACGTGGTACGAGTTTGCGCTTGAAGCATTAACGCAGGCCGGATTGCGCGCAGAAGTGACGCCGATATCGACCGCGCAATGGGCTGCGGACGTGCGCCGTCCCCCAAACTCATCCCTTGCAAACGAACGATTGCAAAAGACCGGCCTACCGCAGCCGCCTAACTGGCGTTCGGCCGTTGCGCGTTACATTGCGGAACGCGCAACAGGAGTCCAAAAAGTGTGACCCGGAGCTTGTCGAAGGGCAACCGAGATGCACATCCAGGTTGACGAAAAAGCGGTCGATCGGTGCCGCGAACTTGCGCGGCGCATCGTTGCGCCAGTCGAGCAATTCATTGCGGCGCACTCGACCGTTTCCGTCGAGCGCGCGGTTCTGCGCCTCTTCGGTATCGAGGGCGTGCTGGGCGATGTTCCGCTCGTCAATCTAATCGTTGACGCTTTATCATCCGAGCAGCGGGCACGCGGCGCCGCAACGCTCTTCTGCGCGGCGCTTGCCGAAACGGGACTCGAGCCACAAGCATTAGCGGAAGAGCTTGCGTCGGGACGAATCGCACCGCACGCCTTTGAGGACGTGCCGGCCGAAGCAACGCACGCACTCGGCAAGAAATTCGCGGCGCAGGCCTTAGATCGAATCTCAAGAGTGCGCGACGACCGCGCGAAGATGCTCTCACGGTTGCCGCAGAGCCCGCCTCCGCTGTTATACGTTATCGTCGCCAGCGGCAACATCTACGAAGATGAGACCGCCGCGGTTGCCGCGGCTGACGGCGGTGCCCAAATCATCGCCGTCATTCGTTCGACCGGGCAATCGTTGCTCGACTACGTCCCGTACGGCATCACGACCGAAGGTTTCGGCGGGACCTACGCGACGCAAGAAAACTTTCGCGTAATGCGACAAGCGCTCGACGAGACATCGGAGCGCTTAGGACGCTACGTGATGCTGACGAACTACGCGAGCGGCCTCTGTATGCCGGAAATCGCCGTCATGGCGGCGCTCGAACGGCTCGACATGCTGCTGAACGACTCGATGTACGGCATTCTCTTCCGCAACATCAATCCAAAGCGCACGTTCATCGACCAGCACTTCAGCCGAATGCTCAATGCATTTTCCGGCATCATCATCAACACTGGAGAAGATAACTACTTGACGACTGCGGATGCGGTCGAACAGGCGCCGGCGGTGCTCGCCTCGCAGTTCATCAACGAGGAATTCGCGCATCGCGCCGGACTGCCGGATGCGCAGATCGGGCTCGGCGACGCATTCGAGATCGACCCGGACGTGGAAGATGGGTTCTTGTATGAAGTCGCGCAAGCGCAGCTGGAGCGTCAGATTTTTCCGAACGCGCCCCTCAAATATATGCCGCCGACAAAACACATGACCGGCAACATCTTCAAGGGGCACCTGATCGACGCGATGTTCAACCTGACGTCCGTGATGACGCACCAAACGATCCATCTATGCGGTATGTTGACGGAAGCGATGCATACGCCGTTTCTTGGGGATCGCGCGCTGTCGCTTGAAAACGCGCGCTACATCATGGGAACGGCGCGGCACCTTGGCGACGATTTAGAGTGTAAGCCGGGCGGCATCATGGAAACGCGCGCCAACGATGTCCTGCACGGCGCGCAAGCATTGCTCTCCCGCGTTGCCGATCGTGGCCTGTTCGATGCGATCGAGCAGGGGTTTTTTGCGGACGTTTCGCGTGCACCTGACGGCGGCCGCGGCTTCGAAGGCGTCTTCGCTAAGGATCCGTGTTATTGGAATCCGTTTGAAGCAAGGCTGAGCCCATCGGTCGATGCCGCGTCGTCACGCCCGCCGGCGCGAGCGACATCTTGACCAAACCGGTCAAACCTTACGGCGATACCATCGACGACGGCGCAGTCCAACTCTCGTTCACGCTTCCGATTCCATGGAGCGAAGCGGCGGATGAAGCTGCGCGCCGGCTCGTCGCGAAGATGGGTTTCTCCGATGTTGCGGTTGCAGACGGCCGTTCAATCGCTGCCGGATATTCGTTCTTCGTCGTCTACGGTCGAACGGCGCAAGCCGTCGATGTAGCGAGCATCTCTGCGCCATCGACGAAGACGCATGCTCTCTCGATGGAGGAAATCGACGACCTGATCGCGCGCAATCTCCGTCGTAAGGTCCGGGTCGCCGGTGCATGCATCGGCACGGATGCGCACACCGTGGGGATCGACGCGATCCTCAACATGAAGGGCTACAAGGGCGACTACGGTCTCGAGCGCTACCACGGATTCGAAACCTACAAT
>JAFARW010000203.1 GCA_019245275.1 Vulcanimicrobiota bacterium | reverse complement strand
TGCGTCGTTGGTCGCGCCCTGCACGAAGGCACGATCGATTTAGCCGAAGCAATCAAAGCCGTCGCCTAAAGCCGACCTGTCATCCTGAGCTTGTCGAAGGACAAGCATATCTTGCTGGCGCGATTGTTCCGTAAGATCGATCACCGTTGCGCTTCGAGTTCGCAAATCACAAAAAGCAGCGCTGCGCGCTTGTTAATTGCATGCGCGTCGTCTTATTGGCACTATTATGGTTGCTTGCTGCCGCTGCAAGCTCGTCCGCGCCGTCGACTCAGCCAATAGCCATTGAAACGCGTCTCTTTCAGCCGACGGTATGGCTCGACGCGCCGGCTTGGGTTGAAATGCGCATTACAAATGTGTCGTCGCGTGACGTCGTTGTCGATGTCGGGGTCAAGTGTCCCTGGAACTTAGAGCAGGACATCACGGTGCCACAGGCCTCAGGTGCTACGCAGCGGCGCGACAGCTGCGGCGTGCCGGGCGGAAGCTGTATAGTTCCGTTCCCAACACGTCTTGCACCGGGCGAAACCCTTTTGCGGCGGTACGTAGTCGTCGGCGATTTCCACATCTCTCGCCCGGGCGATTATACGGTGCTCTTTACTCACGCGATTCGGTACGCGTGGGCACAACCGTCAACTGTACGGCCCGACGATGCGCATCGCGATTTTGAATCACAACATGAAGCGCTCACCGTTCGGTCGTCGCTAACTCTTCACGTCCTTAGCGCCGCTCCCGGAGCGGTTTTAGCAGTCGAGAAGTCGTTAGCGCAAGATGCCGCCGCTAAGGCACTGCCTTCAACGCCGCTGCCGCAGAGCAGTGATGCCGCAACCCGAGAGCGTCTCTTAGAAAAACGCGCAGATCAGGAGTACGCTGATCTGCTAAGGAGATGGAGCATCGCACAGGGTCTAGCAGAATATCCAGTAGTTGGCATGGAGCAAATCTTTGCCGACTGGCTCCGCCGCGGCGTCGGAGTTGACGATTGGGCGTTCCCCGCGCTCCAACGTCTTAATACGCCGGCAGCGCGATCCGTGCTGGCGCAAGTTGTCACATCGAAGATCAAAGCGGGCGACGCGCGTGACCAGTCGCATCGCTTTGTGGCGCTCGATGAGCTTTCAGAGATGGGTGATAAGGCGTATCTTCCGCTCTTTGTGAGCCTTGTAAACGATGGCTATAGAGACGTACGTGTGACGGCAATCCGCGGATTAGCGTTACTTGGCGGCGATTCGGAAGTTCCGATGCTTGCTAAACTGGCCCGAGGTCAACGAAGCAGCGAAGATCGTGCCGAAACGTTGGAAGCGATCGGCGAAGCGAGGTCACGGCGAGCTATTCCGTTACTCATCGCTTTCTTCTCTTTGCCGGACGCAAATCAGCCGACGAGTTCAAATGATGCCCTCTTTAGGCTAACTCATCACTCGATTTCGTCGGCGGATCTCAGCACCGTGGAGGGCGCGAAGGTAGCTTGGGAGCGCTGGTGGGCCGCAAATAAAGGCGCGATTCACGTCTTTGGTCCCTTTGACTGTCCTACATAATGCCGACGTGGAGGTTCGGTCATGCTTCCACAGGGTCAGCATGACACCGGGACCTTCGCATCAGCGTTTAGCCGTTAACGTACTCACGAGGTAACTCGCTCGGGAGGCGCGTCACGATCTCGTAGTTGATCGTGTCGGCCCACTCGGCCCAATCATCTGCCGTCACCGTCGCATCGCCGTCGGCTCCGATCATTGTCACGACGTCTCCGGGCTGCGCTTGCGGCACAGTCGTCACGTCGATCGTCGTCATGTTCATGGCAACGCGTCCGACAATCGGACAGCGAGCGCCGTGCACGATGAACGCGCCACGATTTGAAAGCAATCGCGGGATACCTTCGGCATAACCAACCGGCACGATACCGATTCGCATCTCGTGCGGCGCATGAAAAGTCGTGCCATACCCAACCGGGTCGCCGCGCTCGAGTCGGCGGATTTCGACAAGCGAGCTTGTGTATGAGAGTGCGGGCATAAGGTTCAGCGCGCTCTCTTCCATGGCTTCGCGCGTTGCAGGGGATGGCCACAAACCATACAGCGCGATGCCGACGCGCACCATGTCGAGTCGCGTTTGCGGCCAGAGCATTGCGGCAGCGGACGCTGCGATGTGACGAATTGCGCGCGTCTGGGCGGTCAGCGCATTCTGCACCGGCGCGAGCGCGCGTTCAAATGTTGCCAGTTGGGTCAGCGTAAAGGGCGAGTCGAGTTCTTCAGCTGAGGCCAGGTGTGAAAAGACTCCGGCGATCTCAATATCGCTGATGCGAAGATAATCTTCGATCGCATCGGCGGCA
>JAFARW010000138.1 GCA_019245275.1 Vulcanimicrobiota bacterium | reverse complement strand
AGGTATGAAAACCAAATCGGATAGAGCAACGAATCCATCTCGAACTTCCGCTCGGCAACACGGTAGTCGAGGGTGAATGCGTTTGCGTAGGGATCGAGCAAAATGTACTTCGCTTGGCGCGAGATGACGCCGCGCAAGGTCTCTCGGACATCGGGATCGCTCAACGACAAGCCGATGTACGGCTTCACTACCGCGCTGGCGTCGCGGAGCCACTCCGCGTCGATGTCGCCGGTCGAGACGAACGTCGTCCCATCCTGTTCGATGACGGCATGGCGGCTGTACGCTTCGTCGTAAGCGTTTTGATAGAGACTCCAAAGCGTCGACGCGATCGCGCTCGGCGGAGTCGACTGGGTCGTCGTCTTTGGAGCGGCCGAAACCGGCGCCGCGGACAATAGAAAACCGAGCGCGAGGGCTAACGCGGCGCTTCGGACGCGGTGCATTACGCAGTTCTTAGTCCCAACTCGAACCATTGCCTGCCCAGATGCGTTTATGGAATCAGCGGCTCGTTGGGAAAAATCACTTTCACCAGCGAATTCATAGAGCGGAGTACGACATCATTCAACTGCTGGTTCGATCCCTAACAGTGGTTGCAATCTTTGCAATCGCGACGCCGGCCTTTGCCGACCAGCAGTACGTGCTTTCCGGATTCGACCGTTATCGCGTCGGCGCCGGCGAGCTGAACACCAATATCACCTACTCGGGAAAAGAGACGCTGACGGTTGCCGGACGCGGGCATCTCAAGCACTACACCGTCCGAGCGAACTACACGCGCTCCGCCGAAGGCGGGCGATCGCCAGGCAGCGCTTCGTTTGCTGCGATGTTGCTTCCGAGCGGCGAGCAGCGCGACGAATCAAACGGGGATCCGAACTACCTAACCGTCCTCAATCAGCCGTTTTCGATTCAGCTCGACGCGCAAACGTTGCGCGATCTGTCTCATCTCCAAGGCGGCGTGCCGTTCGATTTTCCCTCACCCGTGACGGGCGGAACGCTGCGCGGCTTCCTGCGCCGAGGACCATCGGGGCAAGTTGCCGGTCGTCAAGCGCTCGGTGTTGCGTTCGATGCGCAGGGCGCGATGCGCGGGCCATTGCCGGATCATCCAAGCATGCGCCTAAGCGGTACGATCGCGATGCGCGGCATCGCCTACTACGAGCTCGACTCTTCATTGCTGCTAGCGTTGGATGCGACGCTGACGATCTCCGGAAAGCTCGACAACGCCCGCCAGACGACTCCCGTCACGATCGTCTACAAGCGCACGATCACCGTCGCGCGACCTGCGCCGACAGTCAAAGAGGCGGCGACGCCCCGGTAGGCGGCGCTAAAGCGCCCCGACCAGTTCGACTTCGATCGGGTGCTTGAACGGAACCTCATCCATCTGCAGCAGTTCCGTGAACGCCAAATGGTTTTGATGGCAGTCGATTAACTCGAGAATTCCGCGCTTGACGCTGCCGGTCGCTTCGATGTACTTGTTGAGTTTTTTCGTAAAGTAGCCTCGCGGATCGCGAAGCACTTTCGCGTAATACGGATCGTCGGTTAGGCCGGTGGGACTGATGCCGTCTCTTGGAACAAGCCAGACGAACGACGGATCCTCTCCGTTGCGGTAGCCGATCAGCACCAAGGGTATCGCGCGCGACGAGCCGAGCGTCGGCACGAAGCTGCACATCGTATATGCATCGAAGATGATCTCTTTCGGTTCGATCGCTGTTCCCACGTTCAAGCGCCCTCCACTAAAGAAAAACCGCTCGGCTTTGCGTTGCCGAACGGTTCCTTAAAAGCTCCCGATCCTTGCCGTTTGCTAGAGTCGGCGTCATGGCCGTTTCTTCGCGCCGCGCGCGTTGCGGGACCTGCGGGGCATGTGTGAAACCCTACGCTCGCACGGTGGTGTTGGGACGCATATGACCGCGCTCGCACCCCTGCAAAGGGAGTATATCGTGCCTTCTTCGGTGCACGCGCCTGCGCGCAAGCGAGCGCCAAAGCCCGTGCCGAGCACCCAACGGTTTGAGGACATCGTCGCTGAGTACCAGCGGCGCCTGTACGGCTTTGCCTTACGGATGACAGGCAATCGCGAAGACGCCGAGGAGATCGTTCAGGACGCGTTCGTGCGCGCATACCGAGCGCTCGGCAAAATGTCTGCCGAGCAGCGCGCGGAGCTGCGTCTGCAGCCGTGGCTGTACACGATTACGCTCAACGTTACGCGCAACCGCTTACGCTCGAAGAAGCCGCCCAGTGTTGCACTCGACGCGCTGGCCGATCCGGATGCGATTCTACGCGGATCGCACGAAGGGCCGGCGCGACCTGAATCGATCGTCGAGCGCAGCGCCGACATGGCGCTCGTCGAACGCGCGCTGCTCGGCTTGCCCGTGCACCTGCGTGCCGCGGCAACACTGCGATTCATTGAAGGCCGTAGCCACCCCGAGATTGCGGAGATTCTCGGTCAGCCGATCGGTACGGTCAAGTCGCACGTTCATCGTGCGGTTCGAATATTGCGTCGCGTTCTCGGCCCTCAGATCGGCCGAACACTCACACAAGGAGCCGCTGTCCATGCGATGTCGTGAAGTAGAAGCGCTGTGGGATGAGTTGCGCGGCGAGGGGATGCCTTCGCTGCGCCAAGCCGTCAAGATGCATCTGCGCAACTGCCCACCTTGCCAAGATCTCTACGAGGAATACGAAGGCGTCGCCTACTGCCTCTCGTGTCTGGAAGTTCCCGAACCATCCTGTGATCTCGCGAAGAAGATCGTCTTGCACATCGCGCAAATCCGCCAGCGCACGCGCAGCGCGCCATTGTTTCTCTCGAGCCTTCAATCGCCCGTCGGACGGCTCTTTGTCGGATATAACGGCGCGCGCATCGCTTTTGTCGGAATCGATCGAGGGGAGCCTATCCGCTCGCTGCGAGAGCGCATCCAAGCCCGGCTCAAGCGTGAAGTCGTTCTTGAAGCGAACTTGCCGCTGTGGGTGCGGCGGACGTTCAGCCAGTTCTTCAAAACGTGGCACGTCGATGACGAGCACGTCGACCTGAGCGATCTAACGCCGTTCGAGCAGGCAGCCCTGAAGAAAGCGGCACAGATTCCGCCGGGACAGGTGCGTTCGTACGGTTGGGTCGCACACGAAATCGGTCACCCAAAGGCTGCACGCGCCGTCGGTCAAGTGATGGCGCGCAATCCATTGCCGCTGCTCTTCCCATGTCATCGCGTCGTCGATTCTTCCGGCAACCTCCACAACTACGGCTACGGCCTTGAAATGAAGGCGCGCATCTTGCGAATGGAAGGTTACCGCGGCGCCGGCGGGAACAACGGACGTTTGTAAGACGTCCGCGGTCCCTCCAGAGTTAGAGACGAGCGGAGGATAACAGCCGGACAAGGGGAGGTGATCATCGTAACGAGTGACAGTTGTAAGCTATCCGAAACTACGATGATTGGGGGTGCGAGCACCTAAAGCTCGCAACGTTCGACCTAAACACTCCTTGCCGGCCACGTGGTCGGCTTTTTTTTCAAGGGACGAGCGCTGAAGTCACCTAAACAGCATTGTCCTTGAGCGACCCACGAATTGCGGCGATCCCGGACGTTCACGGCCACGCTAAGGGCGAGCACAAACCATACGCCGAGGAACGGCCGATCGCTTATTCCGCACGCATGCTTTTTTTGTGGTTCTACCACGCGTGCCGTCGCGGAGCGCCGCGCTTCTTGATGGTCAGCGACCACACCAACTACCTGACGTTCGAAGATCCTGCGGCCGTAAACTTAGTGCGGCGCGCGCTGAAACTGGCTGAGGCGGGTGATCTTTACGGCGCAGCGGAGACGGCCGGCGTCGACGTTGCGCACGCAGCCGTGGTATCGGAAGGCTTGCGAAAAGGCATGCGCTTCTCCATCGGCGCGGAGGTCGATAACGATCCGCGCGCGCGTCCCGATGCGCAGAATATCGTCGATGCGATGCGGCCGGATGCGATCATACGCTCGGTCCACTTCATCACGATCGAACATCCGGAGAAGGGTCCGGATTACCAATGGGCCTTCGACCGGCCGGAATTCGTGGAGCTTTTCGATCACGTCGGCACCGATCGCACCTGGCAGCTGTATGTCGAAACGCTTTTCGACGCGCTCGACAAACTGCCGGCGAACATCGTCGGCCATTTTTACGTGCCCGGGACCTTCGGCAAATGGCCTGCGGTCGCGACGGTCGAGAAGTATGAGAATCAGCTGCTCGATCTTTGCCTGCGCCGAGGCCTCGCGGTCGAAATCAACTCGCGCTTTCTCTACCGCGACAACCCCGAGGATCAAAGGAAGAAATACCTCGACGCCAATCGGCGGCTGATTCGCAAGGCAAAGTCCAAGGGCGTTCCGATCGCGATCGGCTCCGATGCGCACAGCCCGAGGGACCAAGGCGCCGGTTTCGCGCAGATTCTGCGTCTGCTCGACGAGGCGAAAGTAAACGAAGTCATCTTTCCGATCGCAGGCCGCTTGGCTCGCGTTGCATTGCGGGCTACGAAAGAACATCTCGAGCGACGCGCAGCGGTCAGCGTGGCGCCGCTGGTCGGCAGCAGCATCACCGGTTTTGGGCGAGCCGAGTTGGCGGAACTTGAAACGCATGGTCCGCGGCGCGGTCGCGGATCGCGTCGAACAGCCGTAGCGGCCCGAAGAACGAAGGCGCGAGCGCCGGCAAAACGCGGCGCAAAGAAGACGGCGCGCAAAACGAAGCCGCCGCGCAAAGCACAGAAAGTGCGTTCAAAGGCCGCACCGCGGCGCGGCACGGCGCTGCGGCGGCCGGCCAAGAAAGCCGCGCGCAAAACATCGCGGCCTGGACCGCATGCGAAGAAGCCGGCACGCAAGGCCGGCGCTAAGAAAAAAGCGGCGATAAAGAAGGCGGTCCGTAGACCGGCGAAGGCCACGAGGCCCGTAAAACGTCACGCCGCAACCAAAAAAACGGCTAAGAAAAAGACTGGCCGGCGCCGCTGAAATCGCCACGGCCGTAGGAGAGAGGCATGTCTGACATCTCGCGCGTGAGGAACATCGCTTTTGCCGGCTCGCATCACGCGGGCAAGACGACGCTGGTCGAATCGGTGCTCGCGCACTGCGGCGCCATTGGCCGCAAAGGTTCGGTCATCGAGGGAACGACCGTCACCGACCACGAGCCCGAATGCATCTCACACGCGCAATCAACCACCGTCGGCTTCGCGCACGCCGAATGTGGCGACGTCGACCTCACGATGGTCGACTGTCCGGGTTTCATCGATTTCTTTGAAGAGACAAAGACGGCGATCGCTGGCGCCGACGCGGTCGTCATCGTCGTCGAAGCGGATCCCTCGCGCATTCCGCAGACGCACGCGCTCGTCGAGTTCATCGAGTCGCGCAAGCTACCACATCTCTTCGTCATCAACAAGCTCGACCGTCCGGGATCGGACTTCGCCGCCACGCTAGCCGCTGTGCAGTCGGCATACGGCCGGCACGTGGTCGCAGAGCAGTTGCCGGTTGGCGTCGCTGAAAATTTTACCGGTTACATCGATTTGGCAAGAAGGGCTGCCTACAGTTATGACGGTACGGGGCAAAAGGAAATACCGGTTCCCGATGCGCTCGTTGCGGAAGCGACGAACGCGCGCAGCCAACTTCTGGAAGCATTAAGCGACTTTGACGACCACCTTATGGAAGAGTTGCTCGAAGGCGTTGAGCCGCCACTCGAGGAGATCGAAAAAGATCTCTGCGCGGAGTGCGCGCACGATCAGATCGTTCCGGTTGTCGTCGCTGCCGGTTTGCCCGGCTCCGGCACGAGCGCATTGCTCGCCGCGATTGAGAAGTGGTTCCCCTCGCCGCTGAACGCTCCACAGGTTGACGCGGAAGGCCGACCGATCGAACCAAAGGCAGAGGGTCCCATCGTTGCGCATGTGATCAAAACGCTGATCCATCCGCAATCCGGCAAGCTCTCCGTGGTTCGGGTGCTAACCGGCACGCTGCGTTCGGACGCCACGCTAACGAACATCTCGAAGAATAGCGAAAAGGTGCGTTCTGCCGGCCTCTATCGCTTGCAAGGCAAAAAACAGGAAGCGATCACGCAGGCCGGCCCCGGGAGCATCGTGGCAATTGCGCGGTTGGAGACGGTCGCAACCGGCGACACGCTAACGACAGACAACTTCAAGATTCTGTTACCGCGCGTTGCGCCGAGCGAGCCGACGTTTGCGGTCGCAATCAGGCCGAAGGAACGTCTCGATGAGGCGAAGATCTCGCAGATGCTCGCGCGCATCCTCGATGAGGATCCATCGCTTCGCCTGCAACGGGCCGAATTCACGAACGAATTACAGTTGCTCGGAAACGGCGAGCAGCACGTTAGCACGGCCGTGGAACGTCTTGGCCGTAAGTACAATGTCGCCGTGGAGATGCATCCGCCGATGATTCCGTACCGCGAGACGATCACGGGAGACTCCGAAGTCCATGCGCGGTACAAACACCAGACCGGCGGCCACGGACAGTTCGGCGATGTCTGGCTGCGCATTCAAGCGCGGGATCGCGGACACGGCGTCACCTTCGAACAGAAGATCGTCGGCGGGGTGGTCCCGCGCCAATTTTTTCCCGCAGTCGAAAAAGGCGTGCGGGAGGCCTTGCAACACGGCCCGGTCAGCGGATATCCCGTGACCGATCTACACGTCGTTCTCTATGACGGCTCGTACCACAGCGTCGATTCAAGCGAGCAGTCGTTTAAGACGGCCGCCGCGATGGCGATGCGCGATGGGCTGCCGAAGTGCAATCCCGTCGTCCTCGAGCCGATCGTGCGCGTGCAGACAAGCGTGCCGTCGGCGTATACTTCAGCCGTCATTCAGCTGCTGACCGGCAAACGCGGACAAATTCTCGGCATGAATCCGGCCGAGAAATCCGGCTTCGACATCGTCGAAGCGGACGTGCCGCAGGTCGAGCTTTCCCGCTACATCAGCGAGCTGCGCACGGCAACGCAAGGCCTCGGGAGTTTCAGCTGGCAGCATGAACGCTTCGATCCGGTTCCATCGAAGTGGGTCGCGCCGAAGGAAACGGTCCAACGATGAAACGGATAATCACCGCGCTCTCGATCGCTTTGCTCCTTGCGGCCTGCACGAAGGTTGGAACGCAGACCAGCGGTGTGCACAATCCCGGCACGATTCCGGGCGAGGTGCGGGTCGCGATTCAAAGTGAGCCGCTCAACCTCAATCCGATCCTTGCTTCGAACACGACGGACGGTATGGCGGATGCTCTTGTCTTCGATTTCCTCGTCACGGCGGATCCCAAAGGCAATCCGCTTCCGGATCTTGCCAATCCCGTTCCAAGTTTGGAGAACGGTGGAATCAGCAAAGACGGACTGACGGTCACCTACCATCTGCGCAAGAACGTCAAATGGAGCGACGGCGCCCCGTTTACAAGCAAAGACGTCAAGTTCTCGTGGCAAGCGGTCGTCAATCCCGCGAACAATACGACATCTCGTCGCGGCTATGATCTCGTGCGCAGCGTCGACACGCCCGATCCTTACACTGTCGTCTTCCACATGAAGCAGCGCTTTGCGCCCATCGTCAATACGCTCTTCGCGGAGAGCGACAATCCAATTTGGGTCGTGCCCGAGCATATCTTGGGTAAGTATCCCAACATCAATCGGGTTCCGTTCAACAATCAGCCGATTGGAACAGGTCCATTCAAGCTTGCCGAGTGGGCGAAAGGCGACCACCTCACGTTCGTACGCAACGACAACTACTTCTTGGGCCGGCCGAAGTTGGACAAGGTTGTCATCCACATCATTCCTGATGAAAATACGACGATCAACGAACTGAAGACGCACGATATCGATTGGATGTTTCAGGCATCGCCCGACACATGCAAAGAGACGCAGAATATCCCCGGCGTCAACGTCGTTTACAACAACGTCGACGGGTACGAGAGCGTTCTATTAAACCTGAAGCATCCGCCGCTCGACAACCCACTCGTGCGTAAGGCGATCGCGTACGCGATCAACAAGAAGGAACTCGTCGACACGCTTACATGCGGCACGCAGAAGATTGCAACCGAAGACCATCCGGAATTCATGTGGGCGCACAATCCGAACGTCACGGTCTACAATTACGATCCACAGAAAGCGAAGCAGTTGCTGCAGCAAGCCGGTTATGCCCCCGGGCCGAACGGCATGATGCAGAAAGGCGGCCGCGGCATTTCGCTCTTGGGCGTGACGAACACGACGAATGTTACGCGCCGGCAGCTATCAGTTTTGGTCCAGTCGCAGCTTCGCAACGTCGGCATCGATATGTCGATCAAGAACTATCCCGGCGCGCAACTCTTCGCGCCGGCCGGCGAAGGCGGCATCTTGCAATTGGGCAACTTCGATTTGAGCTTCTCCGGTTGGTATGCCGGCGTCGACCCGGATGACTCGTCGCAGTTCATCTGTGCGATGTTTCCGCCCGGTGGTTACAACTACACGCGCTATTGCAAGCCCGCGATGGACGCTGCGCAGCAGGACGCGTTGACGCATTTCGACCAGCCGAGCCGCGAAGCGGCGTACCATAAGATCGAGGGTTTGCTGGCCGATGACGTTCCGCAGATCTTCTTCTGGTGGGTGCACGCCGCGCAGCCGGTCAACTCGGATCTCAAAGGATTCGATCCGAATCCCGCCACGGAGACCTGGAACGCATATCAGTGGAGTATTTAGACTCCAACTCATTACGGCCGCTCGATCTCGCTTGGCTCCGTAAAACGATTGTCGAGCGCGCGCTGACGCGCGGCGACTACGTGCTCTCCGGCGGCGCCCGCAGCGATTATTACATCGACAAGTTTCGGCTCTTCTCCGATCCGCGAATCCTGCGCCGCATTGCGCGCATGTTCACGCCGCTCGTGACGGATTGGTCGCCCGATCTGATCGGCGGCACGGAGCTCGGCGGCGTCATCATTGCAACCGCCGTTTCTCAATTAGCCGATCTACCAATGCTCGTCGTTCGCAAGGCGCCGAAGTCGTACGGCGCGTTCCCGGATGAATACGTTGAAGGCGCTTACGCAGCCGGGCAGCGAGTTTTGCTTTTGGAAGACGTCGTCACCAGCGGCCGCGAGGTGCTTGCGGCGAAGGCGCGACTCGAGGAGCTCAACCTCCGCGTGTCGGTTTGCGCCGTTGTCAGTCGCGGCTTAGCACCGGTGCGCTCGCTGATCCAATTCTCGCTCCCCCGCGGCGAAGCCAAAACCGAGAACTAGGTTGAGAAGCTGCCGATCGCGATAGCCGAGCACGTGCCGTCGATGCGGCTCAGGAACACAGTGTAATTCTGCCCGGGATTGAGCGTCGGAACGTTGGAGGCGTAGTAGAAATCCGACGGATAGGGATGGGGACCGTTCGGGAACGGAACGGCGTTCAGCGTACTCCCATTAATTGGGCCGGACGTAGCCTGAAGCGTGATGATCCAGGCCTGTGGATTAGCGTTCAGAATGTTGGCGCTTCCGTTGGCGACGATGATGATTTGCCCGATCGTCGTCGAGACGCCCGTCTGATTCGGCATGGGCTGCGCATCTGAGACCGCAGTCCCAGGTTGGCACGCCTGCGGACCATTTCCAAATGGACCGCCATTTGTGCCGTTCCCGGAACAAGCCGCCAAAGCGAATAAGCAACCGAAAACTAGGTATCGAGAGAGACGATTGATCACTGCGATCTAGCCCTCCGTCCTTCAACAAGCTCAGGATGACACTCTCTTCGTTTAACATGCAACGTATAGCAGTAGCCTGAATGTTTCATGTGAGGTTAACCCACGACGATCTGCAGGAAGTCGTCTGCGACGCCACACTCACCTTTGAAATGCCGGCGCGCTTCTTCCGCTAGCGACTCAGGAGAGATGCCGCTTCCGTAATGCGTGAGCATCAGCGAACCGGCGCCGCTGCTCGTCCCCATCTGCGCGGCTTCGCGAGCCGAAGAGTGGCCACGCGGCTCGGCTTCCGTCTCGCACGGTCCGAGCGTCGCTTCGCACAGGAAGAGATTTGTGTCGGCCGCTAGCGCAACGACCGCGTCGCAAGGCGCCGTGTCCGCCGAATAGGTCACCGATGTTCGATTGATCTGAGCTCGAACCGCATACGCCTCGATGAAGTGAA
>JAFARW010000085.1 GCA_019245275.1 Vulcanimicrobiota bacterium | reverse complement strand
AGCGTTGCAACGTAACCTCCGCCGGCCATCCCGACGTTCTGGTTCGAGACGACGAAGAGGCGGTGGTGCGATCCATCGAGCGCGATGCCGAACGTACGGGGCACTGACGCGATCTGGCGCACAACGTGGAGCGTCCGTGTGTCAACTTCTGCGATGCTGTCGTCGTTGATGTTGCCGACGTAGATGAGATGTCGCGGCGCGTCGAGTGCGAGACCTTCAGCCGTCGTTCCGGTGATCACGCGATCGACTGTTCCGTTGCGGATGCGAGTTAGCGCGCCCTTGCCCTCAATGTCGCGATTGCTGACAAAGACCGCGCCGTCGCTTGGATCCACCGCCGCTTCATTGCCGAACGGAACGTTGTGGATTCGATTGACCTGCCACGGCGTGCGTGAGACGTCGTAAAGCATGGTCGAATCTGTCGCGGGGACGTAGAGATCGCCGTTGACAGCGCTAGCGACATCGCCGGCAGCGCCATCGATCGGCACGATTCCGGCGATGTGAAAGTCGCGCGCTGAGTGCAGAACAATACCGCTATAGTAAGTTGCGACGGCAATCAGGTGTGCATGGGCATCCGGGGGTGGAACGAGTTGCAGATTTTGCAGAGCGAACGCTTGAAGTGTCGCGGCGATCAGCGTCACGCTCGAGCGTTGTCGTACGAGCGGCGCGACGTAAGTCGACTGCTGTATTTCGCCCGGGCCGATGACCGAAAAAATCGGAGCATCTCCGCTCAGGCCCCGCGTCTTGATCGGAATCGTCGTCCCGCCGACATATGGTCCCGGGTCGACTTCAAGCGCGAAGGTGCCGGCGCCGTAGCCCAGCGCACGCGACATCGGCGCAAGAGAAGAAGCTCCGAGAAGCATCGCGCCCAGAACAAAGAGCGTGCGAAGCCGCCGCTTATATGTCATGCGGGTGTAAGTGATGCGCGCTCGAGACCTTCGATGATATCGGTGGCTGGAGCAACGGCCGTCTGCGTCGTGCGAAGCGGCGAAAAAAGAAAGCTGGCGACGTGAAAACCGCCGAATGTTCCGCAGACAACCGCACCGTCAGGGTCGATCGCGAATGCGACCACGCCCTTGCAGATGACGATGATGAAAACGCGGAGCTCGAGCGCGCGAGCGCGAGCCAACGTCCGAATCCAGGTAAGGTCCTCAAATTCACTCCGCCAGATCAGCAGCCGGTAACCGCTCAAGCGGTAAGAGACGAGTCCGCCCGGGTCGCTGACCAGGTCGTCGGCAACGCACGCCGCGGCCGCCTTCTCGATCAAGCCGGCGTCGTCGCGCGTTCCCGGACCGATCAGTTCGTCGGCGCCGAGGGTCTCCTTGATTGTGCCGGCCTCGACGTCGTGCGGTGTGATCGCGATCCGAAGGTCGCGGTCGCGGACGGGAGCCGTTGGCGGATTGCTCAGACTGGTGCGCGGCGCGCGCGCACTTGCGATATCGATCGTTTCGATCAATGTTTGCTCCGCGCGCTGTGATGCAAAGGCGGCAACCGTTCCGTCGGCCGCGATGATTTGGCTCTTGCCGCAATATGCAACACACGCTTGCTCCACGCCGACTTTATTGGCGGCGACGAACGGCACGGCGTTCTCGCGCGCACGAACTTGGGCGAGCAGATCCGCTTGCACATTCTCCAACTGCTCCGGATCTTTGCCGCTGGTTACCCACGCCGTCGGCATCACGAGCATTTCGGCGCCACGGTCTACCAGCGCACGGCCGATCGTTGGAATGCGTCCGTCGGCGCAAATCAATACACCGAGCCGGCCAAGCGATGTCGGAATCGGCGCCGCGAGCCTTCCAGCGGCGAACCAGCTGCGATCGAAATGCCACAAGAAGCATTTGTCGGCATAACCAGCCACGCTGCCGTCTGAATCGACGACGTATGCACTGTTGTACTGCTCGTGCGCCGTTCGGCGCACCGAGCCATAGACAATGACGGTGGCAGTCGACCGTGCGAGCGATTGCACGTCGTCCAAGGCGGCTTGCAAGATTTCAACATCGACCGGTTCGTGGCCGATGACGTAAGCCGGAACAGTACCTTCCGGCAGCACGATCAGCTGCGCGCCGTTGGACGCGGCTTCACGAATACGTGTGCAGATTCGGGGCCAGCATTGTGTGAACGCAGCGCGGGCGTGCGCTTCGAGTTGGATGGCAGCGACGGTAACTTGCCGCGACATTTTCGCGAACTCTCTCCTTAAAAGCATTCCTTCCTTCGTTTGCGACGAGGTGCCCGACCCCCATTGTGCTGAACCCTGGCCTCTCGTGAAACGCGTTTTTGCATCGCTTTCCGCCGCGGCCTTAGCGGCGGGCTTCTTCGGTGGCGCCCGAGCGGCTGCGCCGAAACCTGCGCCCCAAAGAAACGGCCCGGCGAGTACGTGCGCAAATCCGCAAAGCAAATACGAACGCGCCCAATGCGCGAGCTTCACGCACTCAGCGCCGGGCGATGAGTACTTTGGACGCATGAAGCTGAGTTATCTCGGCATCAACAACACGTTCCGCGACGAAGCGGTGCGCGCAGGTGCATACACGACCGATCCCGGCATTATCAGCCGCGTGCAATTTGCCGATGAAGCTTTGCGCGCGTGGTCTTCAAAGTATCCCGGCGATCCGCAGTTGCCGCGTTCGTTCTTCTTGGGCGTCCAAGTGATGCGAAAAATCTACACGCAACCGATGCAAGATCGTGCGTGGCAGATCATGCAGCAATTGACGAAAAACTTTCCAAGCAGCTACTTCGGAAAACTCATGGCGAAGTCGTTGAAGATCGGATTCACGGAGCAATACTTTGCGGAGCCGGTTCCGTGCCCGACCCCGGCTCCGACGCTGCCGCCGCGTGCGCGGCGCACTCCGCCACCGCCGACGCCGACACCACCTCCGCCGACGCCGACGCCGGCGCCGGGCCAGCCAAAGGTCGTCGTATTGATTCCGCCGTGCGTGGTCGTAACGCCGTCGCCGTCACCGACTGTGGCTCCAACCGCGACGCCGGCGAACTGGCCGTTGCCGGGATTTGGAACGGCGCGCCCCGCAGGATCGCCGGCGCCCGTTCCATCGGGAACGCTGACGCCGCAACCAACGACTCGACCGTCTCGTCGACCTTAGAAAAAAGCTCCGGAAGAATCCGGAGCTTTTTCCTTTTTATCGCCGCTCTTACGTGAAGAGCATTGATCTCTTAGAAGTGTAGACCCAGACCGACGTATCCGCCGTTGTGCGTGAAGTCAATCGGAGCATTCGAACGGTTGTAACCACGATCGCCTTCGAACCCGAAGTCGAGGTACAGCGGTGATTGTCCAAAGTTGAACGTACCGCCGACTTGGTACTTCAGGATGTTGTACGAGAGGTTGAACGGTCCGGTCGGACACACGTCCGTGCCGCAATTGCCTTGCACGTTGAAGTAGTAGTACGCGCTTCCATAGACTGAGAACGGCTGATCGAGATCCGGCAGTTTTTCAATGCCCGGGCCCCAACCGTTCAGTTTCGGATAGCCGTAGTTACCACTCCGGTACATGTATCCGACGCCGATGTAGATACGCGGCTGAAGGACGCGCAATCCTAAGCGGCCATCGAAGTCATAATCCCGTACCGTAAACGCCGGCACGAACAGGTTCGACTGACCGCCGATGATCGTTACGCAACCCGGATCGCCGACTGGTGCGTGGCCGCCAAGGCCGTCGCACGGCAGACCGGTTGTCGTTAACGGATCGTAGTTACCGCCCGTGCATCCAGGGGTTGGTTTTCCTGGAATGCCCGGCGGCGGCACGAAGCCCGGAGGCACCGTGCAAGGTACGGTCGGAACG
>JAFARW010000134.1 GCA_019245275.1 Vulcanimicrobiota bacterium | reverse complement strand
GTCGCGCCTTCCGGTCGCGCCAATATCAAGAAACTGTCAGAGAGGATAGCGGCAGTCTTCTTCGTCTGGTAAGAAACTGTGAGGGAAGTGCGCCCGAATGGTCGTGAAACTGGAAGGGATCCGCGGACTTGCGCACACGGCGATATCGACAGTCCGTGCACTTAGCGAAACTGGGTTAAGCTTGCCCGGAGCCGCCGCAACGAGGGCATGTCACTCGGGTACTGCCGTTACACATGAAGCACGTCTTGTAGCCGCCGTGCCCGTCACTTAGCTGCCCGGTTCCTTCGCATTTCGGACATTGAACGTGCTTCATATCGTTGCAAAGTGGACATGTTGCCATAACAAATCAGCTTTCATCTGAGTAAAAGAAACGATGTTTGGAATCGTTGGGCGCAAGCGACGCCATCCCTCGTTCGAATGCGCCCCGGTCCATGGGACATGGCAGGGCTTCTAATCGAGCCAATCGCGCGTGAGCAGCAGCCAGAAAGCCAGGCCGGCGAAACGTCCGTACCGTTTGAAGCGCCGTTCGATCGTCTTGTCCGCAGCGCGCCGTTTACCCGAGATTTTCAAGTATTTCGGACGCGTCCAAGAGTCGAACACCAGCTTTCCATACCGGCCTAAGAGCAGCATGATGTGTGCGCACGCATACGGGCCGATCCCCGGGAGCGCCAACAGCCGTTCTTCCGCTTCTTGATCCGGCATGCCGCTGGAAGGGCGCAGCGCTTCCAAATCGATGCGTTTTTCAACGACCCCCTCCGCAAGCGTGCGCAAATACGCGCCGCGGTAGCCCGCGCGCGCGCCCTGCGTGTAAAATTCGAGCGGTGCTTGCGCCATTTGCTCAGGCGTTGGAAAGGCGCCCTTGCCGAGATTCTCGACAAGCGCTCTAACCATCCGAACCGTGCCCGACCACGCGCAGTTCGTCGTGCAGATCGTCTTGACGACATCTTCGAACACCGTGGGGCTCGCGAGCAGACGTCCCGCGCCGACCGATGCCCAAGCGAGATCCGGATCGTCCCGAATCGCGTCGTAAAATGGTCCGAAGTCTTCGTCGAGGCGAAACATCCTTCGCACGACCTCTAGCAGCCGCCGTTCTTGCGCCGCACCCAGCGGTCCATCGCACGAAACGATTAGGTTGCCGTCGCGCGGCTCGAAATGCAGCGTGCGAACGGCGTTGCCGATCCGCATCCGATAACGGTAGTGCTCGACGCTCTCGTCGTCGATAGCAGGCAGCAGCGACGTGCAGCCGTGGGAATGGATCGTGCGCGCGAAGTCGATCGGCTCGCCCGACGGTCCGCGCAGCGGAAGCGCCGCGATGCTCCGCATCGCAGCATCAGTCGATCGGACTTTAGTTACGATACGTAGGAAACGTTAACGGAGAAGCCGGCCGCTTCGGCCCTATGCAGGACGCCAAAAACGTGGTCGAGTTCTTCTTCTATTGCGACGATGTCGCCGGCGCTGACGCCAACCGGCGCCGCATTCTGCCACAGGATTCGCCGTGCGGTTTGCAAGGCAGCGCGCAGGCGTTGCGGTGTGGCTTCCATAACCGGCCAATCCTCAAACGACGAAGGCGGCACGATGCGCCAGCCGTTCCCAGACGAAACGCCTTCATCAAAAAACGCATGCGGAATATTGGCGAGCATCTCAACGGCTTCACGTTCCACCGGCCGCAGCGTCAGGCCCATCTCGGCGAGCCGCACGATGTACCGGAAGAACGACGCGCTGCCGACGGTGTACGAACCCGCCGGCGATCCGACATTAACGTGGACGCGATCCGAATCGCTCCGGTAATCCATTACGCTTTCTGCGACACCTCTTGCGGAAGACTCTTCACTAATGCTTCTACCGCTTCCGCACTCTTCTGTAACGCGGCTTGCTCCTCCGGTGTGAGCTTGATCTCGATGATCTTCTCCAGACCGATAGCGCCGAGCTGACACGGCACACCGACGAAGAGATCGCGGATCCCGTACTCGCCTTGAAGGTATGCGGCGCACGGCAGAATTTGATGTTTGTCATTCAGGATCGAATCGACCATTTCGGAAATCGATCGCGCGGGAGCGTAGTAGGCACTTCCGCTCTTGAGCAGGTTGACGATCTCGCCGCCGCCTTTCGCGGTACGATCGACGAGCCGGTCAATCGTTGCCTTATCCAACAATTCCGTGATCGGGATTCCGGCAACCGTCGAGTAGCGCGGCAGCGGCACCATCTGGTCGCCGTGGCCGCCAAGAACGAACGCGTGGACGTTGTTGACGCTAACGCCGAGCTCTTTTGCGACGAATGTCGAGAAGCGCGCCGAATCGAGAACGCCCGCCATCCCTAAAACGCGCTCGCGTGGAAAATCACTGACGCGGCGGGCAACTTCGCACATCGCATCGAGCGGATTCGTGACGACAATCAAGATGCAAGCCGGCGAATGTCGCACGATCTCCCGCGTCGCCTCTCCAACGATCTCGGCATTCATGCGCACGAGGTCGTCGCGACTCATTCCCGGTTTGCGCGGAAACCCGGCCGTGATTACCGCGATATCGGAATCGCTTGTGTCGCTGTAATCGTTCGCGCCGATGACGGAGACGTCGCTCTTCTCGACCGGCAACGCCTGCATCAGATCGAGCGCTTTCCCTTGCGGGACACCTTCGACGATGTCGACGAGCACGATATCAGCGAGCCCCTTTTGGGCCAGCCAGTGAGCGGTCGTCGCGCCGACATTTCCGGCACCCACGATCGTGACTTTCCTGCGCATGCTGCTCCTTGAAGAAGTCGTAGAGAAACCGCGCGACGCTTACTGCGCGCTCGCGCGCCTCTCCTTTGAAAGGAACCCCAGAGGTTCCTCAAAAGCGTGCTACATGACAAATCCGGCACCCACGATTGCGCCCGCCGCACCGAGCCAAACCGGCCTTCGCGGCGCCGTCGTAGGCGACACGAAACTTTCCTCGATTAACGGTGAGCGCGGCGAACTGATCTATCGCGGAATCGATATCCGCGAGCTTGCGGTCAATTCAACGTTTGAGGAGATCGCATACTTGCTGTGGTTCGGTGCACTGCCGACCGCCGCGCACTTGAACAAATTCCGCGCGCAGCTGAATGAGCGACGGAAGCTTCCGCCTGAAATCATATCTTTGCTGCGATGTTTGCCGCCGAGCCGGATTCCGATGAATATCCTGCGCACAATGGTCTCGGCGCTGGGCGTTCTGGATCCACGTGGCGCAGAGATGTCGCGCGAATCGCAAGTTGATAAAGCCCTGACACTCACCGCGAGTGTTCCGAGCATCCTGGCCGCGTACCACCGGATATCGGAAGGTCTCGACCCGATCAAACCGGATCCGGAGCTTGATACGGCGGCCAACTTCTTGCAGATGTTTACGGGTAAAGCACCCGACGCGCAAGCGGTGCGCGTCCTCGATGCGGCTTTGATCTTGCATGCCGACCACGGCATGAACGCATCGACGTTTGCGGCCATCGTGACCGCAGCGACGCTTTCCGATATGTATTCCGCGATCACCTCGGCGATCGGAGCGCTCAAAGGCCCGCTCCATGGCGGCGCCAACGAAGGCGTCATTATGAACCTCCTCGAGATCGGCGACATTGAAAACGTCGACCCCTGGGTCGCCGGCAAGCTGGACGCCCACGAAAAGATTATGGGATTCGGCCACGCGGTCTACAAAGCGTATGACCCACGAGCTGCAGAGTTAAAACGAATTGCAAAGGAAGTCGGAACTCGTGCCGGCACGACGAAGTGGATCGAGATGACGGAGCGGATGGAAAAATCCGTCTGGGAGCGCAAGCAACTCTATCCAAACGTGGACCTCTATTCGGCTTCGGTCTACTATACGCTCGGCATCCCGACACAATATTTCACGCCGGTTTTTGCGATCAGCCGCGTTGTCGGTTGGTGTGCCCATATCATAGAACAGTATGCCGACAACAAGTTGATCCGGCCACGCGCGAACTACGTTGGACCACGCGGTGTCAAGTACGTACCGATCGACCAGCGAAGCGAAGATATCGAACTCTAACGATGCGACCGCGCAAGCGCTGCGCGGTTACAGCAACTCGGATGCTCCTTCGGATGCGATCTACAACCGCTGCGTGCGCTGCGGACTCTGTCTTTCGAGTTGCCCGACTTATTTAGAGACACTGACCGAGACATCCGGACCGCGTGGACGGATCAGCCTGATCAAGTCCGTCGGCGAAGGACAACTGGACCTCTTGAGCCCCGGTTTCGTCGATCAGATGTCGGAGTGTTTGGGTTGCCGAGCCTGCGAGGCGGTGTGTCCGTCAGGCGTACACTACGGCCAATTGATCGAAACCGCGCGCGCGCAGATCGTGCGCGTCGATCCCGGCGGGTTTTGGGAGCGCTTCGGGCGCTGGTTCGCCTTTCGATTCTTGTTTGGACGCTTGCGCCGCTTGCGCGCAGTCGCCGCTATGCTGCGCTTCTACCAGCGTTCCGGCTTGCAGCAATTCGCGCGGCGCTGCGGGCTGCTCCGGCTGCTGAAGCTCGAGCGCACCGAACGGCTTGCGCCGGCGATCTCTTCTTCTTTCTTCGTTCCATCCGGCCAGCGGTTTACGGTTAGCGGATCGCGCGCAACCGTATTCTTGCACGCCGGGTGCATTATGCATATCGCGTACGCCGATGTCGACCGCGCAACCGTGCGCATGTTGAACCGCGCAGGCTTCACGGTTGTCGTGCCGCCCGGTCAAGGCTGCTGCGGCGCATTGAGCGTGCATGCGGGTGAGCGCGATGCCGGACGCGCGCTAGCCAGGCGCAACATCGAAGCGTTTGAGCGTTCCGGCGCCGACCTTTATATCGTCAACGCGGCCGGCTGCGGCGCCGCGCTCAAAGAATACGGCGAATGGTTTGCCGACGATCCGCGTTGGGCGCAGCGTGCAGCCGCATTCAGCGCGAAAGTCCGAGATGTCATCGAGGTGCTTGCGGACGGCCAACTCCCGGCGACCGACCGGCGTATCGAAGAAACCGTTACCTACCAAGAGCCCTGTCATCTCGCGCACGCGCAACGGATCGCGCACGCACCGCGCGCGTTGCTGCGCTTAGTCCCGGGGCTGCAGCTCGTCGAGATGGCGGAGAGCAGCGTCTGCTGTGGTTCGGCCGGAATCTACAATCTCACCGAGCCCGAGATGTCCGAGCGGCTCGGCCGGCGCAAAATCGAAAACGCGCGTGCGACCGGCGCACAGATCATCGCGACTGCAAACCCCGGCTGCGCCTTGCAATTGCGCGCGATGCTGGCCGAAAACGGCGCGGCGACGCGGGTCGCCCACGTGATCGAATTGCTAGACGAAGCGTATAGTTCTTAGGCTTGTGCCGCGGCGACGCGGCGCGTATCGCCGAGCGCATCATCAACGCTGGGATAGATTCCGAAGACGCGCACCAGGCCCGTGATGTTGAAAAGCCGCGAGAGCGGTCCCTCTTTAACGACGAGCCGCAGGCAGCCATTGCGTTCCTGCGCTCTGCGCTGCGCGCCGATCAATGAACCCAATCCGGTTGAGTCGATGTACTCGACGCGCGTCAAGTCGATGACGATCTCTTCTTTACCAGCTTCGGTGGCCTCGAGCAATGCGGAGCGCAAAGACGGCGACGTTGCCATATCCAGTGTTCCGCGGAGCGCCAGAACTTTCGCTTCGGGTCGCGGTTCGCCGACGACGTCGATCGCTAGCTGAGCGGAAGCCATGGAGAAGTCGCTTCTGCATCCCGTTAGCGACGGTCCTCTCGCGGATATGGGTATGTACAACGGTAGGCTCCACGATTCGTTACTCGTCAGGAGGAAAGCGAAGAAAGACTATGCCGAGAAAAAAATCCAGCCGCAAGAAATCCTCGAGCCGCCGGAAACGCAGCTCGAGCAGCCGCAGCAGTTCCTCGCGGCGAAAATCGAGCGGACGTAAGAAATCGTCGCGAAAAAGCTCGCGCAAGTCCAAGGGCGGGCGCAAAAAACGGAAATACGGTCCGAAGGCTTCCCGCAAAGTCAAACGCAGCATGCACGAGATGAAGCGCGGCGAACTCCGTTCCGGTCGCTCCGGCAAGAAGGTAACGAGCCGCAAACAGGCGATCGCGATCGGGCTTTCCGAGGCACGCCGCTCCGGGGGCAAAGTTCCGAAACGAAAACGAAGCCGAAAGAAAAGCTAGGTTTCCAAATTTGAGGGCGCGGCGAACATCGCTGCGTCCTCATCCCACCGCCAGACGTCGGCGCCGCTCAGATGCACGCCGCCGATCCAACGCTCGCTCCCGCGCAACGCAAGCCAATCCTCAGCGCCCGCAAGCACGCGGCGCCCGAGCGGCGTAAGTCGGTATCCGTTTTGTATTGCCTGCAGTAACGGCGCCGATGCGTCGCAGAGCTCTTCGAAGCGTTTGTAAAACGGCGCATCGCCCAAAAACGCAGCCTCTTCGCGCAGTTGCGCGAGCCGAAAAATGTCCTCTTTGGCATGCGCGCCTTCTGCAACCGCTTCGAGGATGTGCCGTTGCGTGCGCGATGTGCCCGTTCGCACCGACGGATACTCCTCGAAAAGCCTCCGCAGCGCGCTCGTCATGTGACGAAGTTGTGCCGGAACGGCCCCGTGGATTTCAAAGAGTCGCTCAGGCGTCGGCGCCCGGTAAGCCGCCCACATCTCCGATGCCCCGCGCAACGTTTGCTGGAGCACCGGGCGCCGACTGTTTTGGAGCGCTAGCAGTTCGGGTGCGGCGAGCAATCCCAAGAAATCATCGCTCTGGATCAATTGCAGGCTTCCCAACGGCAAGGATTGACCAGCGAGGTAGTCGAGGATCTGCAACAACTGCAGCTGGTCGTAAAGATCGTGCTCGAACCAGAGCACGACTTCGTCGAACTCCATGCAGCGCGCGATCGTCGCATCGCGTTTTTGAAAATCGTGGCCGAGTCTGATCGGGTTGCCGTAGCCGGCGACGCCCAGATACTGCGCGCGCAGCGCGCTCAGCTCGGGAAGCGCTAAACCTGCCGGAACCGGGCCGTCATGCAGCGCGTCGCGCCACGGAAGTTGCGTGCCGATGAGGCCGCCTTTGCGCCAAGTGTACACGACCGAGTCGCCGTTCGTGACATGCAGCTTTGAGGTCAATTTCCCTACGGGTAGAGACCGCGCTTTGCCGTCGCCTCCGCAACGCGGCTGACGGCGACTGCATATGCACCGCGCCGCATGTCGACGTTGTAGCGGCGCGCCTGGTCGGCGGTTTCCGCAAAGGCGCGCGTCATGATCTGCTTCAGGCGCTTGTTGATCTCATCTTCTTCCCAAAAGTTGTTTTGCAGATCTTGCACCCACTCGAAATACGAAACCGTGACGCCGCCGGCGTTCGCGAGGATATCGGGCAACACCATGATTCCGCGTTCGAAGAGGATGTCGTCGGCTTCCGGTAACGTTGGGCCGTTGGCCGCTTCCGCAACGATCTTGGCTTTGACGTCGCGCGCGTTTTCTTCGGTAATCACCTTCTCCAATGCCGCCGGAACGAGCACTTCACATCTGCACGCGAGAAGGTCACGATTCGAGATCGGCTCGCTGCCCTCAAAACCAACGACCGACCCCGTCGCTTCCTTATGCGCGATTAGCTCCGCAACGTTCAGGCCGCGCTCGCGGTAGACGCCGCCGCGTGAATCAGAAGCGGCAACGATCGTGTAGCCGCGCTGCGCCATCAACTCGCCGGCGTGCAACCCCGCGTTGCCGAAGCCTTGGATTGCAACACGCGCACCTTGAATCGGGATGCCGAGCGAATTCATCGCTTCATCGATGACGTACAGACAGCCGCGTGCCGTCGCTTTATCGCGCCCTTGCGAACCGCCGATCGAGATCGGCTTGCCGGTGACGACGCCGGGAATCGAATAGCCATGCTGCATCGAGAATGTGTCCATGATCCACGCCATGATCTGCGGCGTCGTGTAAACGTCGGGCGCCGGAATATCTTTCTCAGGTCCGATGATGATCGAGATCTCCGTCGTGAAACGGCGCGTCAAATTCTCGAGCTCCTGCATGGACATCGCCTTGGGATTGCAGATAACGCCACCCTTCGCTCCGCCGAAAGGAATGTTGACGAGCGCGCATTTCCAGGTCATCCACATCGCCAGTGCTTTGACTTCGTCGAGCGTCACATCAGGATGAAAGCGAATGCCGCCCTTTGAAGGACCGCGCGACATATTGTGCTGGACGCGATAGCCCGTGAAAACCTTGAACTCGCCGTCGTCCATGCGAACCGGCACCGAGACTTCCAGCACCCGCTTCGGATAACGCAGGTACTCGTGAACCGAAGGGTTGAGATCGATGAGCGCCGCGACCTCATCCAGCTGGCGTTGCGCCATTTGCCAAACGTTGTCTGTGCTCTGTGCCGCGGAGCGGTCGATCGTGGCTGTCGTCATAAGGAAGGCTTCAAAAGAAAAGACCGGCAGCCTTTGCGGGGCGCGTGATCAGTCATTTCGGAGGAGGATCATGTCAAAAAACGGCGGCGTCGTCGGGGCTTCAGATCACGGCGGTTGGGCGGTGTTGGTGACGATGGCGCGCGACGGCACGCTCCTAGACCGTCGCCGCGTCGAGCTTGTGGACGACAGTCTGCCGGGTCTTCCCCATCACCACGAAGGCCAGCTGCTCCCGATGGATCGGGCCGTGGCATTGGTCGAGCGGGTGCGCGCTTCGGCGGAGAGACATGCGGCGCTCGCGCTGGACACGCTGGCGATGACCATACCATCGATCCTCGGCGTCGCGCTGCGGAGTTGTCCACGGCTCCCGCCCACAATTGCCGAGCGCATCAAGGACCATCGTGCGCGAAACCTTGCCGACTGGGTGATGTACCGCGAAGCCCTGGCCGCCGCGGCGAAGGCGCGCGGTTGGCCCGTCTATTGGTTTGACGCGAAGACGGTGTTAGGCGCCGCGAGTCAAGCGTTGCACGTCGAGAACTTTGAGGAACACTTTCTCCAAATGCGGCGAGCAATCGGGCCGCCGTGGAACAGCGATCACAAGCTCGCAATGGCCGCCGCCGTAGTCACGGCAGCTGCGCTTTCGAAGTGAGTTGCTGGGGCGGCTGGACTCGAACCAACGCATGCCAGATTCAAAGTCTGGTGCCTTACCAACTTGGCTACGCCCCAAGGCGTCAGGCTTGGTTTTGAGCGCCCGTCACCCTGAGCCTGTCGAAGGGTCCTCGCTAGTGCTTACGGGCGAAGCGCTTCGCGCCGATGTAACGGGCGGACCAATAGCTTTCGCCGAGACTGCTGACCATGACTCCGCGGCTCGAACTCGCATGCACGAAACGACCGCCGCCTAGGTAGATGCCGACGTGCGATGGACCTGCTTCGTACGTTTGGAAGAACACAAGGTCACCAGCCCGCGGCTGACTGACGCCGCTGCCGGCGTAATACTGGGCATCAGCCGTACGCGGCAAGTAGACGCCGGCCATCGCAAAGACATGCTGCACATAGCCGGAGCAATCAAAGCCATAGCCCGAAGTGCCGCCGAAGACGTAAGGCGTCCCGAGAAAGCGCAGCGCATCTCGAGTTAGCGCACGTGCGATCGTGGATGCGCGACGCACAACGCGAACCGCAAGCCGCGTAAGCGTGCGCGGAGCGGCCGCTGCCGCCGCCGCTGCGTGTTCGTACGCCGGCTGGGTTTCGACGATTGCCGGAAGCGCCTCCGCGCTCGTCGCAGATGAAGCAAGGTCAGTGTTGTCCGCAGACGCCGAGTTTCCGATCGCCGGAACGTGCTGAGCGATCTGACTCGCACGCGCAAAACCGCCCGTGCTGAAAACTAAAACGAAAAATAAGCCGGCTGCGAGTAGACTACGCAAAAGAAGCTCCTCTTCCAAACTACTTGCGGGGTTAGCTGACGGGTTCGGACGAGAAGACTTGCCCTAGGGCCGACCGGCCCATTCACCCCTACCGGAGGAGTTCCCCCGCTCCGCCCGCGCTCGGCAAGACGGATTCAGTGACTAGCTTAAGCGCGCGGGTTTACCGCACGGCCGGCATCTCCTTCCGTTCGCAGCCGAACAATCGAAAATAATTTCGGCTAGGGTCGCGCGCGGCTCGAGGCCCCGGCGACCGCCACTGCCAGCTGGTCCGCTAGGCGCTCGATTTCCGCCATATCGGCGCCCTCGATCATGATCCGGACTACCGGTTCGGTCCCGGAAGCACGCACCAAGACGCGGCCGGTTGCTCCCAGCCTGCGCTCGGCCTGCGCGATCGCCTCCGATACGCTTGCATCGTCAAGCGCTTCTTTGGCGCCGCGAACGTTGATCAAAACCTGCGGGTAGGAATGCATCGGTGCCGCGGCTTCATGCAGCGTCATCTTTGAATGTGCGAGCAAGCTTAGCAACGTCACGGTCGTCATCGGACCATCGCCGGTCGTGTTGCGGCGCAAATCGATGACATGTCCCGACTGCTCGCCACCGAGTGTGTATCCGCCCGCGCGCATTGCTTCGAGCACATATCGGTCGCCGACCGGTGCCCGCACCAGCGAGATTCCGCTGTGCTTGAGCGCTTCTTCAAGGCCGAGGTTGCTCATGACCGTCCCGACAACCGCATCGCCCGCGAGGTCGCCACTGCGATTCAACGCTTGCGCCAAAACCAGCAGCAGATGGTCGCCATTCAGGGCCGTGCCGGTCTCGTCGACGAATTGCGCTCGATCCGCATCTCCGTCGTATGCAACGCCGAGGACATGCTCTTCTCCGCGCTCGATCAGTTCTCTGACACGATTCGTCAGCGGCCGCAGATCCGTGGCGCCGCAGTCGACATTGATTCGCGCCCCATCCGCTTCGCAGTTTAATTCGTGGACGGTTGCGCCGAGTTTCTTCAAAACGTATGGCGCGATTGCGTACGCTGCGCCAAACGCGGCGTCGACGACGACGGTTAAGCCGCCGAGGTCGCCGGCGTGTTCGTAGAGCGCGTCGTAGTAGTGCGCGCCGAGATTCAGCGCGATTCGAGCGGCACCGACCCCGGTGCCCGTCGGCCGGCTTTCCCGATCGTTCTCCATCGCGTCTTCGATCGCGTTCTCCATTTCATCCGACAACTTGAAGCCGTCGGCACCGAAGAACTTGATGCCGTTATCGTCGATCGGGTTGTGTGATGCGCTGATCATACAGCCTGCCGCTGCACCTGTGCGACGCGTGACGATCGCAACTGCCGCAGTCGGCACGATGCCGATCGATACCGCATCTCGCCCCGCCGACGTAATGCCGGCGACCAATGCCGCCTCAAGCATCGTTCCAGAGACGCGCGTGTCGCGTCCGACGACAAACGATGCGCCCCGCTTGCTCTTTGCCGCGAGCACGCGTGCTGCGGCGCGGCCGAGTTTGAATGCGAGTTCGGGCGTCAGCTCGGTGTTGGCGACTCCACGAACGCCGTCGGTTCCGAACAGACGGCTCATCTGGGTTTTGCGCCTGCGAAGTGAACGCGAACGCGCACGAGGTTCGGCGAAACTTGGACGTCGGTAACTTCGGTACCGAGCGAATCGACAGCCACCGGCCGGACCATCGAGTCGAACTGTTCCGGCGCATTTGGCAAAGGAACGTCCGCTCGAATCGATGCGACGCGAGAAAGGTCGTCCGATGCGCCCCGCGCGGCGGCTTGAAGCGGCAAAATCTTCGCATCGCTGGCTACCACCGCGTTTCCGCGCGCTCCGGAGTAGTAGATCCCGAGCGGAAAGACTTTTTGCGCGATACGCTCGATTGCGAGCGTGACCGACGCCGGACTGAGCGACTGAACGGCAACGTTCGGCGCAACGAGTTGTACAGGTACATTGTAAACACCCGCGCTTAGACTGTTAAGGTCGAGCACAGCTTTGACGTCGTCTGGACGGACTGCCGCGCCACCGCGTTTTGGCGCCGCAACCGTTACGACGGCTTGCTTCTCAGCGAAGCGCGCGATGTAGCCTAATGCCAAATGCGTCGTCGTGATCGGAATGCTGAGTTGTTGTGGGGCGGCGACGACCGCGTTGGTTGCGAAGCGAAAGTATCCCCATCCCGCGAGCGCGAGCGCCAGCGAGAGCAGCTTGAGCGAGAAGTTGTTCTTAAAGATCTGCAACATGGCGCTGTTCTTCGGCGGGACGCCGAGCGAAAATCGCGCGCACCTGCGCGATGAGGTCTTCTCGGGCTTTTGTCCGTGGTGCGCGCGTGCAAGCCAACAGCAACCGATTGAGACGCGCTTCGTCACCGATGTCGCGGGAAAGCCGTCCTTCGCGTGCGACCGCGACGTTGCCGGTCTCCTCCGAGATGACGATGACCACGGCGTCGGCCTGGTCGGTCAAACCAACCGCGGCGCGATGCCGCGTTCCAAGACGCGGCTCGCCTAGCGATTGTTCGGCGAGCGGCAAGAAACAGCCGGCCGCGACGACGGTTTGGTCGCGAACGATGACGGCGCCGTCGTGGAGCGGCGAGCGCGGGCTGAAGAGCGCAAGGAGCAATTCGCCGGAAAGCTCCGCTCCGATTACCGTCCCGCTTTCGACCACGTCTTGCAGTCCGCTCGACTGTTCGATTACGATGAGCGCGCCATATCGGTTGCGAGCCAAAGCGAATGCCGTCTTCGCGAGAATTGCGATCGCTCGGTCTTCGCCGCGCAGAACTCGTCCTTCCGATCGGTCGAATCGAAAGAGTCCGCCGCGTCCAAGGCGCTCGAGCAACCTGCGCAGCTCCGGTTGAAAGACGATCGGCAAACTGACTGCGGCGCCTAGCACGATCAACTGCAGGATCGTGCCGAGCAGCAAGAGGTGCGCTAAGTTTGCGGCGCCCAGCAAGAGCACGAGGAAGAGCACTCCACCGAGGATTTGAACGGCGCGAGTCCCGCGTATCAACAGGAGCACGTAGTAGATCAATATGCTCGTCGCAACGACATCGATGACGTCGTTGATGCCGACATATTGGCCGATTTCAGCGATCGGCATCGCCCATCAAGGCCTCCAAGACGCGTGATTGATTCAGCTCCGGCTCTTGCAGGCCATCCGCGGCGATCTGCGTCTCCATCTCCGGCGAGATCGGGGACAGTAGCGTGGTGCGCCGGACGGTCGATCCGTAGCGTCCCAGTTCGACGTCGATCAGAGCGCGCACGAGCCGCCACGACGTGCGCGCCGGAAAGAACTCGATCAACAGCTCGTGCTCGACTGTCTCCGCCGTCAGAATGCCTTCAGGGCTGCCGTGCCCCTTGAGCGCCGCGGTAAGCGAAGGCAAGCCGTCCGCCGCATCCGGTTCGATCGAAAGCGCGAGCAGCGGGTCTGCGAAACGCTCGGCGCCGGCGTATTCGGAGACGAAGCTGTCCGTCGCGGCGTCGCGCGTGCCGCTCAACAGCGCGTAGGTGCGCGCAAACCGCTCGCTGCGCCGGACTTGCGGTTCCCAACCTGCATCGTGCGCATCCGCCGCCAGCGAAGACGCCTCGGTAGCAGAAAGCATTCGGCCGAAGCGTAGCGATAGGTAGGTCTTCATCACTCCTTGCATCGTTAGGCGCGTGCGCGGTTCTTTCATCCGGCCGCGGGTATGACAGTAGACCCTCGTCCGGCGCATGTGGTACAATGCGCCCCGTGCCAAAGATCAAAGCCGCAATCAAGTCCGTCCGCCAGGCGGAAAAACGAACCCAACGCAACCTAAGCGCGAGAACGCGCTTGAAGACACTGCATAAGAAAGCGTCTCAAGCGACCGATGCCGAGTATGGCCGGATGGTCGAATCGCAATTCGACCGAGCCGCTTCGAAAGGCATCATTCACCCGAACAAGGCGGCGCGCAAGAAATCGCGTTTGGCCAAAGCCTTACAAGCGGTAGCCGCTGCCGAGCCGGTCGCAAAAGCGACAAAACGCACGGGGCGCAAAAAGGCAACGGCGCGCAAAACCACGGCGCGCTCTGCCGCGAAAAAGCGTTAAGTAGCTAAGACGTAGGTGCCCGGCGCCGCCTCTTGGGGCGGGTGTTCGATCGATCCGATTTGAGACACCGGTACGCGAGGGCCGCTGCGTTCTGAAAGCCAGGTGAACCAATCCGGCCACCACGATCCTTCGTGTTTTGAAGCGGCGGCAAGCCATGCGTCGGGATCCGGCGGGCATTTCGTACCAGACCAATACGCGCCCTTGAGCCGCTTCGGTGCATTGATGATGCCCGCAATATGACCGGACGCGCCCAAACGAAACGCCGTTTGCCCGCTCGTCAACTGCGTTAATTTGTAAACCGACTTCCACGGCGCGATATGATCTTCGATCGTTGCCACGCAGTAGACGTCATTCTTGATATCGTGCAAGTCAAGCGGCGTTCCGTCGATTTCGAGCACATCGTGCTTCACGAGGTTGTTCTCGACGTACATGTTGCGCAGGTAGTAGGCGTGCATCGCAGCCGGCATACGCGTCGAGTCGCTGTTCCAATACAGCAGGTCGAAAGCGGGCGCATCTTTCCCGAGCAGGTAGCGGTTGACGGCTACCGACCAGATGAGGTCGTTGCTGCGCAGCATATTAAAGCTGTCGCTCATCTCGCGTGCATCGAGATAACCGCGCTCGCCCATCTTCTTCTCGATGTATGCGAGCGCGTCTTCACCGAGGAATGCCTCGATCTCGCCGGCCTCTAAGAAGTCGATCAGCGATGCCAGAAAAGTCGCCGCGCCGACGATCGGTTCGCGACGTTTGGCCAGATAGGCGAGCAGCATCGCGAGCAGCGTGCCTCCGATGCAGTAGCCTACCGCGCTGCACGAATCCGTCTTCGTGATTTCCGTTGCGACCTGAATGCATTCCAGCGGGCCGTGCACGAGGTAATCGCGCATCGTCATGTCGCGCAGTTCCGCATCGGGGTTGCGCCAGGAGATAACGAATGTCGTGAATCCCTGGTCGACAAGCGCCTTGATCAAACTGTTGTCCGGCTGAAGATCGAGGACGTAGTATTTGTTGATCCAGGGTGGCACGATTAAAACGGGCTTCTCGTGAACCGTTGGCGTCGTTGCCTCGTATTGGAGCAGTTCGCACAACTGGTTGCGGTGCACGACCCGCCCAGGCGTCACCGCGACGTTCTTGCCGACGCGAAAGGCCTTCTTATCGACAAGCGCCGGCCGTCCGGCGTTTTCGCGGATGTCTTCGATCAGGTTCTGCATCCCCTTGGCGAGATTCTGACCGCCCGTTCGCAGCGTCTCTTCAATAACTAGTGGGTTGAAGAACGCAAAATTGCTCGGGCTCATCGCATCCGCAAACTGTTTTGCAAAAAATTTCGCTCGCCGAATCGCCTTTGGATCGGCGCCGGGCGTATTTTCGATGCTGGAAAGAACGGCGTCGGTTGCTATGAGGTAGGCGTCCTTGAGGGCTCGCAAACCTGGATTCGCATCCCAGGCTGGATGCGAAAAGCGCTTATCGACCGTCGCTTTCGAAGAAGCCGGCTGCGCTTCAGTGCCACTCTCGCCGTTCAACATGTTGAGCCATCCACAGGCTAGTTGTTGCTGAGAGCGCAGCAGGTGCTCCGGGTCGGAAAGCATCGCTTGCCAGACAGCCGTTGACGCCTGTCCGATGCCCAGCGGGTCGAAGAGATTGCTAAAGCTTTGTTTCGTCATCGTATGCCCCAGCGGGCGCACCCCCAATTAGGGCGCCGCCGCCCTTGCACCTTCAGTGTAGGAAGCTCCGAGTAAGTCCCACGCGGCTCATCCTCGGACGCTTTCATCACGACGCTGAACCACGCAGACTCACTCGGAGCTTCCTACGGGTCAACATCGATTGCTAGGCGCGTGTTCCGTTCGCGGCGCGCCTGCGGCAGCAGCGTATCGCGCAAAAATCGCCGCAGCGCCGGCGCATCATGCGTCTTCAGCGCGATTCGGTACCGCCACTCTTCGTTGAGCCGTGCGATCGGAAAGGGCGCCGGCCCCAAGACTTCAGCGCTTGAGCTGCCGCGCAAAACCGACGCGTACTTCGTGGCCTGCTCGACGACGTTCTCTCGATCGCGGCCGATGACGCCCAGGTAGATCAGCCGTACGTATGGCGGCCACTGCGAAAGCCTACGCTCCTCGAGTTCGCCGCGCGCAAACGAATCGTAATCATGCGCCGCCGCAAGGCGTATAGCTGGGTGCTCGGGCACGTACGTCTGGACGATCGCTTCACCGGGTTGGGCTCTGCCGCTTCGTCCGCACAGCTGCGCGACGAGAGCGAACGTCTGCTCCGCGCCGCGGAAGTCGCTGCCGAAGAGTCCGAACTCCGCGACAACGACCGCCGCCAGCGTTACTTGCGGAAAGTCGAGTCCTTTCGCGACCATCTGCGTGCCGACCAAGACGTCGCCCCCTCGTTCGAATTCATCGAGCAGGCGCGCATGATCGCCGATGTGGGTCGTCGTGTCGCTGTCCATGCGAATGATGCGCGCGGCGCGGAAAAGACGCCCGACTTCGGAAACGACGCGCTGCGTCCCGATTCCAAGTTCGCGCGTGGAAGATGCACCGCACGACGGACAGACATCAAAGAGCGGTTCTTGCGCATCGCAGTAATGGCAGCGCAGCAACCCTTCGCTGCGGTGAACCGTGAACGCGACGCTGCAGCGAGTGCATTTTGGTACGTATCCGCAGGTGCGGCAGAGGAGAAAACGCGCGCTTCCGCGCCGATTGATCAAGAGCACGGATTTCTCCCCGCGTTGCAACCGCTCGTCGAGCGCGCCAATCAGAGCGCTGCTAAAGACCGTGCGATTGCCGCTTTCGAACTCGGCGGCCATGTCGACGATGCGAACGGCAGGGAGCGGCTGCGCGCTTGGCCGCGTCCGAAGCATCAAGTGTGCCAAGCGCCCGTCGTTCGCAGCCGCGTAAGATTCAACGGATGGCGTTGCGCTGCCAAGCAGTAGGACGCCGTTTTCCAACTGCATCCGCCTCCGCGCAACCGTGACCGCGTCGTATCGCGGAACGCTTTCTTGTTTGTAAGCGCTCTCATGTGCCTCGTCGACAACGACCAACCGAACATCAGGCAGCGGCGCAAAGATTGCACTACGCGCTCCGACGATGATGTCGACGTCACCGTGCGCGCTCGCCTGCCATGCGTCGTAACGCTCGCGCTCCGACAGCGCCGAGTGTAAAACCGCGACGCGCTGTCCGAACGCGTCTTGGAAGCGGCGTGCCGTCTGCGGCGTCAGCGAGATCTCGGGCACCAGCACGATCGCGCGGCCGCCGCGCGCGAGCACGTCCTCAATCGCCTTGATATAGACAAGGGTCTTGCCGCTACCGGCAACGCCTTGCAAGAGGATTTGTGCGTACCGACTGTCCGAAAGCCGCGCTCGGATCTCTTTGAGCGCGGCCGCTTGATCCGCGGTCGGCGTCAAATCGACGATCGACGGCGCACTAGTCGAGACATTGCGCGCCGGCGCTTGATCGACTTCGCGCAACGCTCCCGCTTTAACGGCACGCGCGATCAGCGCGCGCGAGTACCCCGCCAAAAGTGCATCCGCTCGGGAGATGCTGCCCCGTTCTCGCACGAGCGCGGTCAGTTCCGTCGCGCGGTGACCGCGAATCTCAGCATCCGCCGGATAGAGCATTTTTACCGTGTATTGATGCATGCGCGGCTCGATGAAGGCTCGTTTGCGTGCCAGCGCGCCGCCCTGCACGAGCGCGCGCACATAAGCCAACAGCGAGCGCCGATCCCCGCAGCGCCGCGCTTCGGGATGGCGCAACAGGGCAACCAGCGAGAACCGCTCTGGAAAGTCGTGCCAAATCAAGTTTACAAGTCGAGGAGGCACGCTTAGGTACTTCCCGTGTGCGGGTACCCCAGTTTGGCGCACAAGTTCGTCTACCGCCCGCGGAACAGCCGAGCTCAGGACGGCCGCTGAGAGCGCTTCGCCGAGCGTACAGAGATAGTACTCTGATACGAACTTTGCGAGGGCGAGCCCGGTCGCGTTGAAAGCCGGCGGCGCGGCTGCCTTCTCGATGACGGCGCGCAACGGGCGGTCATCGGCCGGCTCGTGTGGATCGCGCGTGATGAAAGCGAACGCTTCGCGCTTTCCAAGCGGTACGCGCACGATGTCGCCAACTTGAAGTCGTTCGCCCGAACACGCATATGTCAGCGGCAGGTCGAACTGCGACGAGCGAAGGATTGGCAGCGCCTCGACAGCGCGCTGGGTTACGGTTTGCGTTTGGGCGCGCAGGTTTTCACGACTTCGCGAACCTGCTGCGTCGTTTGTGCCTCGGTATTGGCAAGTTGCCCGCGCAGCGTCTGAACGTCTTTGAAGACGTTCGTCGTCAACGCGCCGATGTCGCTCAGGGCCATCGAGGGGTGCTGCGCCTTTTGCGTTGCTTGGAGAGATCCCAAATAAGTGTTTTCGCCAGGCCCTGTTGAGGCTTCCATCTGCCGCTCAGTCTCACTGCCGGTGTAGAGAAGGCTCATATCTGCAGTATCCGCGTAACCGTTCAGCTGATCCGCGACGGCATTTTGTTCCGCCACAACCGTATCGAGCGAATCGGCAACATCTGAAAAATGCCGAGCTTGCTCCGGGTTTGAACTTGCGGCTGCCAACGCATGAAGCGTCGTGAGCTCCTTCTTGGCCCCTTCTAGGTTTTTGAAAATTTGGTTGCTCATCTGTCGCGTGTGGTTGACGGCAAACTGCGTTGTGGCCTCATTTGTTGAATCGACCCTCGCCAGTCCGACGACGGCGCGCCCGATCGTATTGTCATTGGTGATCAGCATCGGCAAAACGCGTAGCAGCGTGCGCTGACCGTCGCTGCAGTGTCCACGTGAGTAGACGTTGCCGATCAACGGCGGAAGCGTCGGCTGCGGATTCGGGATCGCGATGGCTGACGCGACAATGGCTACGGGAAGAAGAAACCCAAACATACCCACCTGTTATAGCACAACCTCTGCTTTAGACAAACTCTCGTGCCGAAGGCGGCGTGACACAGGCCTCGATAACGCTGCGTACGACGCGAGTCGGCACTTCAACGCCAGGTTCGACGTCGCCGATCGCAAGCGGCAGCACGAACCGAAGACGACCGTTGCGTCGCTTCTTATCAGCGGAAAGAGATGCAAGAATCTCACTGGGGTCAACACCGGTGCGCAAGGGCAGGCCGAGCAAGGCAAGCAGAGTCAACACGCGACCGTGCTCGATGCGGCTGAACCGGCCGGTCTTGAGGGCGGCCAGACCAGCCGCCCGCAATCCGACTGCCACCGCAGCGCCGTGACTGACCCGGTAGTGGCTCGCACGCTCGATTGCATGCGCGAACGTGTGACCAAGATTCAGAGTTTCGCGAGCTCCCTGCTCGGTGCGATCATCGGCAACATACATCGTTTTGACTTTGACGGATTCTTCAACGATTTCGGCCCACGGCCACGCTCGAAACGGCAGTGCGGCGACCTCTTCTAACAGACTGAAGAATCGGCCGCCCTCGATGATCGCCGCTTTCACGACTTCGGCGAGACCTTCGCGAAGCCGCGCGTAGGGCAACGTTCTCAACGCGTCGAGCTCGCAGAAGACAGCCCGCGGCTGTGCGAATGTGCCGGCAAGATTCTTGCCACGCGCCAGATTGACGCCGGTTTTCCCGCCGATCGCCGCATCAGCCATCGCCACAAGCGTCGTGGCGACACCGATGTAATCGAGACCGCGCATGCACAGCGAGGCTGCGAGGCCGAAGAGATCGCAAGCAACGCCCCCGCCCACGCCGACGATCGTTGTCGTCCGCTCGACGCCCGATTCGATCAGAACATCGAGAATACGCTCGAGCGTTGCGAGCGTCTTGCGCCGTTCGCCGAGGTCGAACCGGTGGACGATGACGCCGCCTCGAGTGCCTTTAGTCAGCCGCTCCGCTAGTGGAGCGACGTTGCGATCTGCGAGAACAACAACGTCGGTGTCACGGTCGTGTAAGAAGTGCCGCAGTTCCGAGCGTAGGGAGTTGCCGATGACGATCGGATATCCGAGATCGTCGTTTCGGATCAACGAGCGAGCTTCTTGCGGTGCATCCACTCGACGATGTGATCGACGATCTGCGGCGCTCGCAGGTGATCCGCCGTCACAGTCAAGTCACAGTTCGCGTAGCTCTCGATGCGCCTTTCGTACAATTCTTTGATGTGATGAAGCGTTGGATGGGGACCGAGCAACGGCCGCTCGCGCCGCGATCGGTTCAGGCGGCCGGCAATCACTTCGACGGGCACCTTGATGAAGATCCGGTAGGTGTGCTTGCGTAGCAGTTTAAGGGTCGGCAAGTAGGTAGCCGCGCCTCCGCCAAGAGCCAACACTGACGGTTCCTGTTCGACGGCGCGAGCGATTGCATCGTATTCGAGTTCGCGAAACGCGCGTTCACCTTGCGAATCGAAGATATCGGCAATAGGGCCATGTTCTTTAGTGATGACATCGTCAACATCCACGAACGGCACCTTCAGCTTGCGGGCGAGCCGCTTGCCGACCGTTGACTTACCTGCGGCCATGAAGCCGAGGAGCGCGAGATGGTTGCGCATCGCTTAGCTCGTAACGCGCTTTCGCCGTCGTGGACTCTTACCGAAGAGTTCGTCAGCAGCGCGCGTCGATTGCTTGAAGTTTGCCTGCGTCTCTTCGATCGAATCGCCGCCGTATTTTTCGAGAACCGGGCCGGTTAAAGCGAGGCGCACCATCGCTTCGCCGACGATCGAAGCCGCCGGAACGACGCAGATGTCGCTACGAACCACCGTTGCCGGCGCGGCAGTGCGTTGGTGCAGATCGACGGATTGCAGCGGATTGCGCAGCGTCGGGAGCGGTTTGACGTACGCCCGCAACAAGATCGTTTGGCCGTTCGAAATGCCCCCTTCGATGCCGCCGGCACGATTTGAGCCGCGCGTGACCGTCGAGCCCGTCATTGAAAATGTATCGTGTGCCTGCGATCCCGATCGCGACGAAACCGCGGCACCCGCGCCGACTTCCACCGCTTTAACCGTTTGCATGCCCATCAATGCGCCCGCCAAAATCCCGTCGAGGCGCGTGTCCGGTTGACGGTTTGAGCCGATGCCGGCGGGCACGCCGTCAATGCTCACGACGTAGGCACCCCCGAGCGTATCGCCGGCCGCGCTCGCGCGATCGATCGCGGCTTCCATGCTGCGCGCGCTATCGGCATCGGGGCAGCGGACGCTACTCGTGTCGATCGCGGAGCGATCGACATCTGCGAAATCCGGTGCGTCGACGTCGCCGATTCGCGTGACGTACGAAAGCGTTTTAATGCCAAGCACTGCTAGGAATTGCGCGCAGATCGCGCCGAGCGCAACTCGCATCGCTGTCTCACGGGCGCTTGCGCGTTCGAGAACGTTTCGCAAATCCGTTTGGCGATATTTTAACGCGCCGGCATAGTCGGCGTGTCCCGGCCGCGGTGACGCGAGCGGCGCGCCCGCCCCGGTCAGGGGATCCATCAAGGCGCGATTGTTTTCGAAATCGCGATTTTGAATGACGATGGCAATCGGCGATCCCAGAGTCACCGATCCGCGCACGCCGGCCAAAAAATCGACTTTGTCGGATTCGATTTGCATCCGCTTGCCACGCCCGTAACCACCTTGGCGGTTACGCAACGCCGCATTTATGGCGGCAATATCGATTTCGAGGTGCGCCGGCAGCCCGTCGAGGATGCCCACTAGGGCTGGTCCGTGAGATTCGCCGGCGGTCAGGTAGCGGAACACTGGAGGCGCTACCTTTGCTTTACGCCGAGCGCGCGCCCCTTTCGTGCTGACGAGCCCTTCCCGGCCCTTGCCCGACCAGCCGCGGCGTGATCACGACGCAGATTTCATCCTTTATATGGGAGCGTCTGCGTTTCAAAAAGATCGGGCCTAGGGCCGGAAGTTGCTCCAAGCGCGGCGCGCCGGCGATCGTCTGCGGATCGACCTCTTTGAAAAAGCCGCCCACAATAATCGATTGGTTCGGCTGCGCGCGGAACGAAAAGGTCCTTTCGCGGCTCAGCAGCGCGGTTGCGCCGCCGGCTTTCACCGGCAGATTATATCGGCTAGCGATCTCCATGCCGATTCCTGGATCGGCTGGCGCCGGCTTGATGTCAACGTCGGCGCCGTTTGGGCCGCCGATTAGGAAATCGAAGTGCCGGCCGGCCGGCGCTACGAATCGGCGGCTTGCGATGCTCTGCGCCCGTCCAACATCGACCAAGAAACGCAGATCGCCCTCCAGCGATCGCGTGTTTTTGAGAAAGGCGTACAGCGGCACGTTTTTGCTCTGGGCAACGGGATCGTCGCTGAGTTCCTGCGCGAGGGTATCTTCCTGCTCCGCGATTCGAACGTCAATCGCGCGCACATCGACTAGGACGCGCGGCCGCTGTGAATCGGCGTTCTCCAGCAGGTAGCTCGAAATATTCACTGCGCTCGCGCTTCCTACGACTGTCACGCCACGATGCGTGTCATCTGGAATGAAGGTTGCCGCGGGCAATAGATCGCGCACCGCATCGAGCGCCACCGACGGTTTGACGAACCGCAGCGAGATCGAGCTCACGTCGACGGTGGCATCGGCGACGCTTGGCGTGCGCTTCGCAGAGTCAAATGGATTCGCGGGGATCACGACGGCCGGCAGACGCAGTTCGTGAGGGCGCATGGTGTTCGGCGTCGCCGATGCTGCGTGCGCTGTGGGTGCGTTTGCCGAGAGCAGGTAGATGTTGCCGTCGCGCATCAGCCGGAGATTGTGTGTGCCCGCCAGGAGCTTCAGGATTCGATCGAAGCTTGCATTCCGCACGCGTAACGTTACGCGTTCGCGGCGCGCGGATGTATCCGCGATGATGCTCTTTCCCGACTGGGCTGCGAGCATGAAGATGACATCGCCTAAACGCGCGTCGCGGATGTCGATCGAGATCGGCATGGCGCTTGACGAAGCAGCCACGCACAGCATGCAAACGAGCGCGATGAATGCACGCTGCTTCATCGACGGATTCGCATCATCTGTTGCACACCCGCAAAGCGCAGGCCGTCAAGCACGATCGCCGCGATGCGATGGCCATCGACAACGTCGCCGATGGTGACGATACGCGTTTGCGCGCCCGCTGCGACGATCGCCTGCGGCTGTCCGCCTACCGCAACGGCAAGCAGCCTTGCATATTCTGCTCTGCGGCGCGATGCCACCGTCAAAACGCGCGGCGGCCGTGGCGTAGCGCGGAATGGCGTAACTAGTCGGACTGCCTTCTTTAATTTCCGATGCGCTTGCACGCGAGCCGCTTGCGTGCGATAGATCTTCGTCACACGATGCGGTATGGGAGAAATCGGGTCGACGGCTGCGCTCCGCATCTGCAAGTCGTTGTGAAAGAATGCGATGAGAACAAGGATGAGAAAAACGCTCAGAGTCGCGGCTATAATTGCAACGGCTCGGCGTAACTGAACGCGACGCCGCTCGCAACCGTTCCGCGAGTGCAAAAAATCATGTCGATTCAAGCGCCCAACATCCAGATGCTCAGCCCTGCGGCGAGATTCCACTCGGCGGCAGCAACATCCAATCCGCACAACAACTCGGATTCAGGTAGGTCGACGGTGCATGCGCAGGCCGAAGCGAGATCCTTTGCAATGCCGGCTAGCCGAGCGTTGTTTCCCACCAAGGCGATCCGGTCCGCTCCCGTATGCAGCGACCGCATCGCCGCGACGATCTCTGCGAGCAATCGTTCATAGGACGCCTCGCCAGCACCGTTAACGCCGAGCGTGCGTTTTCGATATTCCGCACTTCGCGCGTCGATGCCGAGGTCTCGCCCAATTTGCAATGCGATCTCGCGACCGCCGCACGGAATAGACATCGTGCGAGGTGGCGACTCGTCGAACAGATGCAGGCTCGTGCGTTCGTATCCGGCGTCGATAACGATCCGGTAGCCCGGCAGCGCTCGTTGCAGCGCGAGGGATTCATGGTCGACCGCCAGCGCTTGCAGTGGTGTGGCTGCGAGCGCCTCGAGGCGCGCTTCAAGCGCGGCGCGTTGCGCGCTTCCAACCATGCGATGCGGCCGTAAAGTTGCGGGCCGGAGTTCGGCTTCCGGAGCACCGAGCGCCAGAACACAACGCCGCTCGGGAACGTCGAGCTCCGCCCACGCTTCTCGAACCAACGCGGCAGGCGAAACGTCGTCGCGACGATCGCGGCCCACGATGGCCTCGACGCGCGCCGTTCCGTTGCGTACCCGAGCGACTGCCAATCTGATGCGCGTTGCTCCGACGTCGAGCCCAATCGGCAGAGTCAGTGCACGGCGCACAACGGAGCGATCTTCCCTAACGCCGCACGATGCATGCGTGACACGTGCCGCGGCGAGTAACCTAGGCGCCTTGCGATCTCCAGTTGACTGAAGCCGCCGGAATAGACGCCCCATAAGACTGCGCGCTCCGCTTCCGTTAGCACACTGCACGCATCTTTGATCACGAGACGGTCTAAAGTCGTCTCGAGAGCGGAATCGTTGGCGATGGCGCGGCGCGATGCCGGTGCGAGCGATTCCAACGACGATGCGGTCGAGCGCGCGCGGCATTCCAATACGCCGGCGAGTTCGCCGAGCGTGATTCCGAGATGTTGTGCCAGTTCGGCATCCGTCGGTTTTCGCCCAAACGTGCAGACGAGTTCTTCACTTGCGCGCCTGAGCTTTAGTTCCAGGGAGCGGAGCTTGCGCGGCGGGCGAATCGGTCGCTCCCAGTCGCGCACGTAGTGCATCAATTCGCCGATCACAAAGAGCCATGCGTAGGCCTCGAACGGGGTTCCAGCCGCCGGCTCGTAACGATCGCATGCTTTCAGAAGACCGATTGCGGCGACTTGCTCTAAGTCGCAGCGCTCCAAGCCGGGCCGCACGAACTTCCGCGCCGCGCGCATGCACAAGTATGCATGCGCATGAACTATACGGCTACGATTCTCGGGGGTTCGTTGCTTGAGCCACGCTCTTAATGCCGTTGCCGCGCTTGCGCCATGCATCATGTTGCATTATCGCAAGCCCACGCTCCGAGGAGTTAGCGCAAGCGCAGAATTCTTTTACTTATGCACAATACGCGTTAGCCGCGATAGCGCAAGAACGCCGGAACCTCGATGTCGTCCATGCTCACCGGCGCGACTTTGTCAATCGCCGTGTCGAATTTGAAGGATGCAACGCGTCCTTCATAGCGACGCGAGCTGCCGAACCCCGCGGCCAATACGGTAACGCGCACCTTCCCGGCCATATTTGGATCGATCGATGCGCCAAAAATGATCTGCGCGTCGGAGTCGACGGCGCGGCTGATCATCTCCGCCGCTTCGTTGACCTCGTACATTGCCATATCGGGGCCGCCCGTAATATTGAAGATAACGCCGCGCGCTCCATCGATGGTCGTCTCGAGCAGCGGTGAAGCGATTGCCTTTTGCGCGGCGTCTGCTGCGCGATGCTCCCCTGTGCCATCGCCAATGCCCATCATTGAGTTGCCGGCCTCGGCCATTACGGTTTTGACGTCGGCGAAATCGAGATTGATCAAGCCGGGCTGCGTGATCAAGTCGGAGATGCCTTGAATGCCTTGCCGCAGGACATCGTCCGCCAATGCAAAGGCGTCGTTGAGCGGGGTCTTCTTCTCAATTACCTGCAGAATGCGTTCGTTCGGGATCGTGATCAGCGTGTCGACCTTGCCTTCGAGCTCGGCGATGCCCATCTCGGCAATCTGCATGCGCTTACGGCCTTCAAATGCGAACGGTTTCGTCACGACTGCGACCGTCAACGCGCCGGAATCGTGCGCGAGTTCTGCAATTACGGGTGCCGCGCCAGTGCCGGTGCCGCCGCCCATACCGGCGGTCATGAAGACCATATCGGCGCCGTCGAGCATCATCGCCAGGTCTTCGCGCGATTCGTCCGCTGCTTCGCGCCCAAGATTTGGATTCGCGCCGGCGCCCAAACCGCGGGTCAGTCCGGCGCCGATATGGACCGTATTCTCCGTCTCCGCGCTGCGCAGCGCTTGGACGTCCGAATTGACGGCAAAGAACTCGACGCCCGCTAGGCCGGCCTCGATCATACGATTGATCGCGTTGCAGCCGCCGCCGCCGATTCCAACGACTTTGATCGCGGCCGCGTGTTCGGGAACAAAACGTTTCGATTCTGACATCGCTTCGGGAGCCTCCTTATTTAGATCCGGTTGTTCGTACAATAAAGACTAATTCCAAAGATCGCTAAACCAGCGGCCGAGTTTACGGAAGACCGTCGTTCCGCGGCGGCTATAATGCCCGTTGAGCGCGCCGCCTTCGTTTGGTCCGAATAAGATCAAGCCGATCGCCGTCGCGTACTCCGGTTGCGCGAGCGCTTCAGTCAATCCGCCGATGGTCTTCGGCATACCGACGCGCACCGGAAGGCCGAACGCTTCTTCGGCAAGCGCTTCAATGCCACGCAGATGCGCGCCGCCGCCCGTTAGCACGAGCTCACCCAGGATTAAATCGCGTGGCACATTGTCGATGATCTTGGTCTTGGCCATCCGGAAAGTCTCTTGAACGCGCGGTACGACGATTTGCCGCAGTTGCGTTGTTGAAACGTCGCGTTCGCTGCGACCATCGAGCGTTTGCGCGCTGAAGATGTGCGCGGACTCACCATCGATCGTTCCGGCGCCGTAGGTGCGTTTGATCTGCTCGGCCTGCGCCGTCGTCGTCTTGAGGCCGAGCGCGATGTCGTTCGTGAGGATGTTGCCGCCGACCGGAATCGTCGAAGTGTAAATCGCACCGCCGCCGCTGTAAACGGCGATGTCGGTCGTGCCGCCGCCAATGTCGAGCAGCACGACGCCGACCTGCTTCTCTTCATCTAAGAGGGTGGCAGCCGATGAAGCGAGCGGCTCGACGACGAGTCCCGCCGCTTCGAGCCCGGCGCGGTGGACACACTTCAGAACGTTCGTGATGAAGGACGTACCGCCCGTGATGATATGCGTGTCGACTTCGAGCCGGCCGCCCGCCATGCCGACGGGATCTTCCACGCCGTCTTGACCGTCCACGGTGAACTGACGCGGCAGCGCGTGAATGATTTGGCGATCCGCTGAGATGTTGATGATCTTCGATGCGTCGACGACGCGGCGAACGTCCTGCGGTACGACTTCGCGATCCGGGCCGGTGACGGCAACGACGCCGCGATTGTTCGTACTTCGAATGTGCTCGCCGGTGATCGCAACGTAGACGTCTGAGATGTGGACGCCGGCCATTCGTTCGGCCTTTTCAGTTGCTGCTTCGATCGATTTGATCGTCTCTTCGAGATCGGTCACAACGCCTTTGCGCATGCCGAGGGACGGCGCTTCGCCGACGCCCACGATCTCGAGTCCGCTCGGTCCCTCGGCTGCGACGACCGCGCACGTCTTCGTCGTGCCGATGTCTAGGCCGGCTACCGTGTCATGCCTCATAGGCGAGCCCGCGATCCCATATCTTGTGTAACGTCCGATGCTCCCCTACAAATTATAGCGCAAGAGCGCTCCATCGGCGGCCCTTTGTCGGCCGCAGGAGCCCGTTCCTTGAGGATAAGGCTGTGAGCGGAATGTGGAGCGCCTGTGCAATTTGTTCAGTGAGTGAAAACAAGAACCGGCGTCTTCGCCGCTCGCAGGTCGAGCGCGCGAATTTTGCGTCCGCCTTGCGGTACTTGCGCGAGCACCGGGTTGACGAGGCGGGCTTTGGACGCGATATCGGCGTCGTCGCCAAATTCAACCAGAACTCCGGAAGTCAGACGCGCGTTGAGATTGCCCAAGCGATCCAGATTTAAATACGCCACCGGCACGGACGCATGCACCAGGGTTTGGCAATCGCGCGCGAGCTGCGCAAGTTGTTGCGATGCAAGCTTCTTCCCGACAGACGCGTCGCCGATCTGCGAGTGCATTAGGGGAAGATTGGTCGCTCCGGGGTTGGAGTCCAGGACGTGGAGTTGGTCATCGACCAGAACGCGCGCGGATCCATCACTAACGATCGCAAACGGTTTGCGTTCCTGAATTGCGATCGTCACGTCGGCGGGCAAACGGCGTCGTATCTTCACGCTCCGAACGTACGGGATTTGGGCAACGCGTTGCGCCGCCGCGCCGGTGTTCTGGAGCCAGATGTTTCGACTCCGATCGAGCGCCGCGCGCTGCAGCACCTCGGCCTTGGGAACGACCGACGCGCCGACCACGGCGATGTGCCGCGGATGAAAGCCCGGCCACTGGGCTGCGTAGTATGCACCGATCGCCGCGCCTGCGACGAGGAGGACGATGAGGATCGAGAACGGGCGAATGCGGGCGACCGCACCTTTGCGCGTACGACGTGCGGTCATGCGATGACGAAGCGGTCGATCGCCTCAGCCACACCATCGTGCAGCACATCCGGAACGATCGCATCCGCGACTTCGAGCAGCTCGGGAGGCGACGAGGACATCGCAATTCCAAATCCGGCAGCACGCAGCAGCGGCACGTCATTCCACGAGTCGCCGATGGCAACCACGGCCTCCCGATCGATGCCGGCGCGCGTCGCGACGAAGCGCAGCGCTTGGCCCTTGTCGACATTCTGGTTCAGAATCTCGATAAATTCAGGGAAGCTGCGCGTGATATATGCGCGATCGCCGAAAAGCGAGCGCAGCGTCTCAGCATACGCTTGTGCGCGCTCGGGTCGATCGATTACGACGATTTTAGTTGCGTCGCGGAAGCGAAATTCTTCCAAGAGCGAGTCCACGCGAACAGGCCGAACGCCCGAAAGGCGCGCGTAGAGTTCGGAGAATTCGTTCTCCGCTTCCACGTAGAATTGATCGTTCGCGTAGAGTTGGAGATGCATCCCGTCCTCGAGCACCCGCTTGGAGATTTCGAGGACCAGCGGACTCTCGACGCCGACATGCTGTAAGACTTCATCTGAGCTCGGATCGACGATTGCCGCGCCTTGATAGCAGATGATCGGCTGATCGAATTCGATCTGGCGCGCAAACGGAAGCGTCGCTTGGAACATGCGGCCCGTTACGATACAGCCGGTTATCCCCGCCGATCGGGCCGCAGCAACCGCTTGGAGAACACGCGGGCGAATCTGCAAATCTCGCCCAATCAACGTTCCGTCGAGATCGAGCGCCAATAACTTCGGTTTAGGGCGCGGATTCACGCACGTTCGCTACGCCGAAAATTCGCTCGAGCTCCCGCTTGACGAGGTGGCTGGACGAGACCGAACGGGCCATCTGTTGCGATGCTGTGCCTGCATGGATGACAACCGGCACGGTACCCGGCCACTCGTCGGCGAGATGCGCTAGTCGATCGATCTGATCGCGAGTCTCCGCAACGACATGCCAGCCGGATGGTTCGCGGTTCTGCGCCGGGCGCACAAACGCCGAGACTTCATTCGCAGTAACCGAATATTCGACGAGCGGTTCAGCACCCGGCGTTGCGCCCGCCCGTTCCCGTAGGCGCACCCGACCGCGAATGACGAGGATGCTATCCGGAACGAACAGACCTTGAACAACCGGGTAAAGCTTTGAAAAGACGACGACTTCAATGCTGCCGCTCAGGTCTTCAACCGTCGCGATCAAGATTTGCTGCTGTGCCTTCGTCAGCGTGCGGCGCACATTCATCACCATGCCGGCAATCGTCACGAGCTCATCGTCCGTACGGTTACGCACTTCTTTGACCGGGATTGCACGCGTTTGCGCCAACGCATCCGCAACGTCGGCTAGCGGGTGGCCGGAGATGAACACGCCGAGCGTCTCCTTCTCCCACGTGAGCATCTCGAGAGTCGTCGGCGGTGGGCTAGGACGCAGTCGCGGAACCAAGCCGCTGACGTCATGCCCTCGATCGCCGAAGAGTGATGCTTGGCCGCGCTGCGCATCGCGCGATGCACTCGCACCGAGTTCGAGGGCGATGTCGATCGAATCAAGGAGTGCGGCGCGATTACCGGGGAGGGCATCCAGTGCGCCGGCTTTCACGAGCGATTCGAAGACGCGGCGATTGACGGCGCGCGTGTCGACACGTTTTGCGACATCGAAGAGATCGGTGAACGGACCGCCTTCTTCGCGGGCCTGCAAAATCGACGCGACCGCACTTTCGCCAACGCCTCTGATTGCCGCGAGCCCGAAGCGAATCTGGTTGTCGACCACCGCGAAATCAACCAGCGATTCGTTGATGTCGGGAGCGAGAACGGGAATGCCCATCGCCTTCGCTTCGTCGATGTACTCTACAAGTTTTTCGGTGCGGTCGCGCACCGACGTCATCAGCGCCGCAAAATAGGGTAACGGAAAGTTCGCCTTGAGGTAGGCTGTCTGGTACGCGATCCAGGCGTACGCAGCGGCATGGCCTTTGGGGAAACCATACCCCGCGAACGGCTCGACAAACGCAAAGATCTGCTCGGCGAGTGCGCGTGAAATTCCCGATGTCGCAATCGCGCCTTCGATGAATTTCTTGCGGTACTCCGGGACTTTCTCGATCTTCTTCTTGCCGATGACGTCGCGGAGTTGATCCGCTTCTGCCATCGTGAAGCCGGCCAAGTCGCGTGCGATCTGCATGATCTGTTCTTGGTAGATTGGGATTGAGTACGTGTCGCTGAGGACCGGCTCTAGTTTCGGGTGCAGATACTCGGCTTGAGTGCGTCCGAACTTATTGCTGATGAAGCGCGGAATTAATTCCATTGGGCCGGGACGGTAGAGTGCCACCAGCGCAATGATGTCGTCGAGTCCGGAGGGCCGCAGCTCGGCGCAGACGCGTTTCATGCCCTCGGATTCCAACTGAAAGACGCCCATCGTTTCGCCGCGCTCGAGCATGTCGAGCGTCTTTCGATCGTCGTCGGGGATGTGCGCCACGTCGAAATCGGGATCGACTGTGCGGCGGATCTCGTTGACCGCGCCCTTCATTACGGTAAGGTTGCGCAGCCCGAGAAAGTCCATCTTCAATAAACCGATGCGCTCGATCCAGCCCATCGAATATTGTGTGTTAACTTCTCCTTCAGCGAGCTTGATCAGCGGCGAGTGATCTACCAGCGGCTCGGCCGAGATCACGACGCCGGCGGCATGTGTTGACGCGTGCCGCACGAGGCCCTCGATCGCTTTCGCCGTGTCGAGCAATTTGCGAACCTCGGGCTGACGATTATACATGATGCGCAAGTCCGCAATCTGCTCGAGCGCCGCGCTGATTGAAAGACCGCCCGGACCAGCCGGAATCAGTTTCGCAACGCGATCGACATCCGGCAAAGGCACGCCCAGAGCTCGCCCCGCGTCGCGCACAGCCGCCCGCGTCTTCATCCTCCCAAAGGTAACGATCTGCGCAACGCGATCCGCGCCGTACTTTTGGCTGACGTATTGGATCACTTCGCCGCGGCGCTCGACGCAGAAATCCGTATCGATGTCAGGCATCGAGATGCGATCGGCGTTCAGAAAACGCTCGAAGAGCAAGTTGAATTTGAGCGGATCCAAGTCGGTGATGCCGAGGACATAACTGACGACGGAGCCTACGGCGGAGCCGCGGCCCGGCCCGACGGGAATGTCGTTGTCGCGCGCAAACTTGATGAAATCCCAAACGATCAAGAAGTAGGATGCGTAGCCCATCGTCGTGATCACGTCAAGCTCGTGCTCGAGCCGTTCCCGCAGCGCGGTATCTTCCGCAGCGCGCGTCGCGCCGTAGCGCGCTATCAGCCCCTCTTCACACAGTTGTCGTAGATAGCGTTCCGGAGTCGCCGCTCCGTTCGACTCCTGTGGGACCGGAAACTCGGGCAGGCGGTAAAGCCGCGCCGGCAGTCGGAGGTCGACCCGCTCGGCGATCCTGAGTGAGTTGTCGCAGGCTTCCGGGAGGTCCGCGAACACCTCGCGCATCTCTTCGGGCGACTTGACATAGAACTCATCGGAGTAAAACTTCATCCGATTCTCGTCGGAGATCGTTTTGCCGGTGCCGATGCACAACAGGACATCGTGTGCCGGCGCATCGGCGCGATCGAGATAATGCGAATCGTTCGTTGCCACGAGCGGAACTTTGAGTTCCTGCGCGATCCGCATCAGGCCGTCGTTGATCGTATCTTCTTCCGGCATCCCGTGCCGCATGATTTCTAAGTAGAACCGATCGCCGAAAATCTGAGAGTACGTCTGCGCGGCGCCCCGTGCTTTATCGTAGTCACCCTTGAGCAGAGGTGCGGCAACCATTCCCGACATGCACCCCGAGAGTGCGATCAAGCCGCTCTGATGTTCGGCCAGGAGCTCCAGGTCGATGCGCGGCTTGTAGTAATGGCTTTCGAGCGACGCCTTTGAGACGAGGCGCACGAGATTCCGGTAACCGCCAAGGTCCGCTGCAAGGAGCGTTACATGCGCTTCCTCACGGACGGAGCGATCGAATCGGCCGCGCGGGGCAACGTAGGCTTCGCATCCGATGATTGGATTGAGCCCGTGTTCCCTGGCTGCGTAGTAAAACTCCATCGCGCCAAACATCACGCCATGGTCCGTGAGCGCGACGGCGGGCGCGCCTTGCTCGGCGATGCGGCGGCAGAGGTCGCCGATGCGACATGCGCCGTCGAGCAGCGAGTATTCGCTGTGGACGTGCAGGTGAACGAATGAATTCAACTGAGCGCCCGGCAGCGGTTCATCGGTAGCACTCTTTCGACACGTTTGACGCGATGCTTGGCGGCGGCGGGACGGCTACTACTGAGGTAGTGGGGGCGGCGCAGCGTGCAAGCGTATAAAGGAGAAGGCTCCTTGGAGAGATTTGAAAGGCACACCCTTTGATCAAACATGATGTAGTCGTCATCGGGGGCGGCTTGGCCGGCATGCGCGCAGCGGTGGAAGCCGCCGAACGCGGCGCCGACGTCGCCATCGTTTCGAAGCTGCATCCTGTGCGCAGTCACTCCGGTGCCGCGCAAGGTGGCATTAATGCGGCGCTCGGAAATGCGGCGGACGACACTCCGGAAAGCCACGCGTTCGATTGCGTTAAGGGGTCGGATTACCTCGGGGATCAGGATGCGATCGAAGCGATGTGCGATGATGCGGCACGGCAGATCATCTGGCTGGAGCACCGCGGGTGCATCTTCTCACGCCGTCCCGATGGACGGCTGGCGCAGCGGCCCTTTGGTGGCGCCGGCTCGCCCCGCACCTGTTACTCCGCCGACGTGACCGGGCTCGTCATCTTACATACGCTCTGGGAGCAATTGGAGCGTTTCGGCGTCAAGGTTTACGAAGAGTATTTTTGCACGGCGCTCTGCGTTGAGCACGGTATCGGGACCGGCGTCGTCGCGCTGAACATGCGCACCGGCGAGCTGGAGCTCATTACCGCCGGCGCCACGATTTTTGCGACCGGTGGCGCGGGACGCATGTATGCGAAGACGACCAACGGGTACGCGTCGACCGCCGACGGGTTGGGAATTGCATTTCGCGCCGGTTTGCCGATTATGGACATGGAGTTCGTGCAGTTCCATCCGACATCGCTCAAAGAAAACGGCGTGCTGCTTTCGGAAGCGGCGCGAGGCGAGGGCGCGTATTTGCTCAACTCCGAAGGTGACCGCTTTATGTTCAAATACGCGCCGGAAAAGGGAGAACTGGCCTCACGCGACGTCGTTTCGCGCGCGGAGTGGACCGAGATCATGCAAGGGCGCGGCATCGACGGCTGCGTGCTGCTCGACTTGCGACATTTGGGCCGCGAAAAGATTTTGGAGCGGCTGCCGCAGATTCGCGAACTCGCGCTAGACGCAACTGGAAAAGATGCGATCAAGGAGCCGATTCCAATCCTGCCCGGAATGCACTACACGATGGGCGGCATTGAGACCGACATTTGGGGGAAGACGCGCATCGACGGCGTCTACGCAGCCGGCGAAACCGCCTGCGTCTCGGTGCACGGTGCAAACCGTTTGGGCGGTAACTCCTTGCTGGAAACGATCGTCTACGGTTCGCGGGCCGCGCAGCATGCAGTCGATTACGTCAAGAGCAACGGCGCGGCCAAGCCTTCCGAGCGGACCCTCAAAGCCGAGCAAGAGCGGATCGACGAAATGTTAGCCCGACAAGAGGGCGAGCGCGCTCCGCAAATCCGCAAACGTCTGAACGCAACGATGTCCGAAAATGCCTTCATCTTCCGCGACGAGGCGCAGCTTCGCAAGGCCTGCGATGACGTGAAAGAGGTCCGCGAAGCGATCAAACACGTGACCGTCATGGATAAATCGAAGACTTTTAATACGGATCTCGTCGGGACAATGGAGACAGAATTTCTGATCGAGGCTGCGCAATGCGTCGTCCACGGAGCACTGGCGCGAACGGAATCGCGCGGTGCGCAGGCGCGCACGGATTATCCGAAGCGCGACGACGAAAAATGGCTCGTCCACACCCTCGTTTGGAGGACCGACGGCGATCCACGCCTCGACTACTCGCGCAAAGTAGTCTTCACGAAGTGGCAACCCGAGGTGCGTAAATACTGATGGCTCACATTACGCTCGATATCTTCCGTTTCGATCAGGGAACCGACGAAGTACCGCACCGCGATCGCGTTGACATCGACGTGCCCGAAACGACAACAGTTCTGGATGCACTGGAGACGGCAAAGGCCGAGGTCGACGGATCGATTACGTTCCGTCGCTCCTGTCGCTCTGCGATCTGCGGCTCGTGTTCGATGAACATCAACGGCGTGACGGGCCTGGCTTGCAAGACGCCGTGCAATACCGTCTTGCGTTCGGACGGCTCGATTCACATCGATCCAATGCCGAACTTCCAGCCGATGAAAGATCTTGTCGTTCACATGGATCCGTTTTGGGATAAGTACACGCGACTAAAACCGTATCTGCAGCCGGCGGATCGCGACGAGGATCACGAGCGCGAGCGGCGTGTCAGCCCAGAAGATATGAAGAAGCTCGTCGAGGCCGCGAATTGCGTTATGTGCGCGACCTGTTACGCCTTGTGCCCGGTCGTCAGTGTCGATCCGGCCTTTGCGGGTCCCGCCGCGATTGCCTATGCCTATCGATTCATTGAAGACGTGCGGGATTCAAAAACGAAGGAACGGCTGGCGCAGATCAACGACGATTATCTCTGGCTCTGCGCGCATTGCTACGCCTGTTCGTACTGTCCGAAGCACGTCGAACCGCACGACCGCATCGTGGATGTCAAACGCCGTACGGTTGCGGAGCGCGTCCACATGGACAAACCTGGCCCGCGCCATGCGCTTGTCGTCAACAAGACGATTCGCCAGACAGGGATGCTCGCCGAAACGGAAGTGATTCAAGGAACGGTCGGTCGCTTCAACATCCGCGGCTTGCTGAAGATCGCACCGCTCGGCATGCGGATGGCGGCGAAGGGCAAAATGCCGCCGCTCTTCTTGCGTCCGATTCCCAAGGTGGACGAAGTGCGCACGATTTACGAATCGCTTGAGGTACCTGTATCTTGACCACCGCATTGCTCCCCGAGCAGCAAGTCAGAGATGCGCACCGGCGCACGCACTCGGCCGAGATGAAAAAATACGGCTTCTTTCCGGGCTGCGTCGCAAAAGAGTC
>JAFARW010000075.1 GCA_019245275.1 Vulcanimicrobiota bacterium | reverse complement strand
GATATCGAGCAGCGTTGGGCGCGGCCCACGCGCGCGCGGCCCAACCGCCGGCATGAACCACGCCATGATATTGAAGCCGGCTGAGTCCTTGACGGTCAAGGGCTGCGGCGTCGACAGCTGCGTCGAGCGCAAGTACGCTTCATTCAACGACGTCAGCTGACGGGGGCGCGGATCGGTCGTTGAAACGACGTAGAGGTCTGCAGGGTGCACGAAATCGGAAAATGCGTACGCGACGGTCGAACCATCGGCGCTCATCGAACAGTTGAAAGCTTCACCGGCTCCAGTCAAATCGGTCATGGCGCCCGTCGTTGGGTCAACTTTAACGATCTTGCTGTAACCCGGTCCGTTGATGTTCATCACGAAAAAACGATCGTTCGGTGCGAACCACGGTCCGCAGAGCCCGCCGCCCTCTTTTGTATCGGTGATTACGGCGTCGCCCCACGCGACCGTGTTCTTTGGAATCAGCTGACGGAGTTGGCTGCCATCGGCAAGACTTGAAACGAGTGCCGGATATTCCGCTGGATCGCTAACGCCGCCGCTAAAGTACCAAAGGCGATCCGATTTGTGGCCGTGCGTCGGACCGTCGCTTGCCGGAGCAGTCGAGTGCAGCAAATGCATCGGGCCGCCGGAGACCGCAATCGTATAGATGTCATCTTCGCCGAGCGTCGGCGGATCGCGGCGTAATGAATTGAACGCAATCGTGCGGTCGTCCGGCGAGAAATCGTAGTTGCCTTCGTTCCACTCGCCGCTCGTGAGCGCGCGCTGGTGCGAGCCGTCGGCATTCATGATCCAGATGTGGCGATGGTAGCGATAAATCTCGCCAGCACCATTCGCCTGAAAATGCATCGTGTTGATAACAGCGACGTCACTTAAGCGCTCGTTCTTGCGCGGCCGAAACCCGGCCGACCGGTAGTCGATCTGCGCTCGCTGCGGCGGGTCGACGGCATTCGCGCTAAATGCAATCAGCGAACCGTGGTTGGAGTAGAGCGGACCTTGCGCGCCTCCCTTAAGGTTCGTCAGGCGCTTGATGCGATTCGTTCTTAAGTCAAATACATAGATTTGCGAGCGCGCTTTCTTTGCGGCACGTACAAATGCGATGTGCGCGCTATCCGGCGACCAGGTAGGCTGCGAGTCGCGGCCGCCGATCGTCAATTGCCGCGGCGCCTCCCCGCTAGTCGAGACGATCCAGAGATTCGTATCGTAGCGATCCTCCGGCCCATTCATCTTCGAAACGACGAAGACGATCTGACGTCCATTCGGCGAGATCTGCGCATTGCCCAGGAACGAGAGTTTGAAGAGATCTTCCGCCTTCATCGGCGTTGCGGCTGAAGCGACGCCGCATAGTGCGATCGAGAAAACGAACGCCAGCGCGCTAATAAATCGGGTGTGCGTTTTTCGCCTCACAACCGCAGGAACAGGTTGAGGCTGAAGTAGCGCCGGCGATCGAACCAGCTTCGTGCGAGCGAAAAGCCCGCTGTTTTTGCGCTTTCGCTCAATTCCTCGGTTGTGAATTTGTACGACGATTCCGTATGCAACGGTTCGCCGGCTTCAAATTCGACTTCCAAAGCGAGTTTCTCGATGCGGATGCCCTGCTTCGTCCGAGAGACCAGCGATGACTCGACGACGCCGCGCACTTCATCATAGTGCACCTGATGATCGAAAGCCCGAAGGTCGAAATTTGCACCGAGCTCACGGTTTAGGCGGCCGAGCAGATTCTTGTTGAACGCGGCCGTTACGCCGGTCGGATCGTTGTAGGCAAGTTCCAGCGTCGCGCGATCTTTGCGCAAATCCGCTCCGACGAGCAAGCCGTCTCCACGCCGGAGTGAAGCGCCGATTGCGCCGAGCAAACGCTGCATGACGTGCGGCTCATAGTTGCCGATGTTCGAGCCAAGCAACAACGCGAGAACGGGGCGGTGCAGCTGGAGCTCGCGCGAGCCGAGGATCGAAAAGTAATCAGCGGCGTAAGCGCGCACGCTGAGCCGCGGATAGGCATCGACGAGCGCGGTCGCGGACGCGCGCAGCGCGTCGGCGGAGATGTCAATCGGACAATAACGCAATGTGTTCTGTACGCGCAGCGTCTCTTCGATCAGGAGCCGCGTTTTGTTTGCGCTGCCGCTCCCGAGCTCCACGATCTCGATCGGCGAGCGCACTAAACGCACGATCTCCCAACCGAGCTCGTGCAAGATTTCGGTCTCAGCGCGCGTCAGATAGTATTCGGGGAGCCGCGTGATCGCTTCGAACAGCGCAGAGCCCAGCTCGTCGTAGAAATATTTCGGCGCAAGCTTCTTCGGTTGCGCAAGCAAACCGTTACGAACGTCTTCCGCAAGCGTTGCGGCATTTGCCGGTTGCGACGCGGTGATGATTTCCAGCCGGTCCGAAATCCGGCTCAACGTTGCGCTCATCGAGCTCCTCTCTGCAGCCGAAGCATTCCGAGGTAACGGGCTTGGGCCCACGAACTGCTCCCGACGCGGAGGAGCACATGACTGTACTTCAATCGGATATTACCATTAACGTCGACGGTTCCTCAATGCCGGCTTATATCGCACGGCCCGATCCGGCTTCGGGACCTCATTCGGCCGTCATCGTGCTGCAAGAGATTTACGGCGTCAACAAAGAGATGAAGCGCATCACCGATCTTGTGGCAAGCGTCGGTTATGTGGGTCTTGCGCTCAACTACTATCACCGGGCGGATCCCGCTCATTTTCAGCCATACACTGAACAAGGGACGGAGCGCGGCTTTGAGGTTGCTGCGACGGTTTCAAGAAAGACGCTCCGCGAGGACGTCGCCGCAGCGATCGACTTTCTGAATTGCCAAGACTATGTGAAGAAAAGCAAGATTGCTACGTGGGGCTTTTGCTTTGGTGGCACCGTTGCGTTTCTAACGGCAACGCTTCCCGGATTAGCGGCGGCGGTGTGCTTTTACGGTGGCAATATCGCTCAGCCGCTTCCAGTCGGCGAGCCCGAAGCGCTGGCGGATGCGAAAGACATCCAATGTCCGCTCCTCCTCGTGTACGGAGAAGACGATCCGTACATTAGCGCGCAAGATGTCGCGCGTACAAACCGCGCGCTCGCAGAGGCCGGTAAAAGATTTCAGATCCAAGAGTACCCAGGCGTCGGTCACGCATTCTTCCGCGAAAGCAGCGAACACATGCATTCCGCGGTTGTCGCCGACGCATGGGATCTCGTTCAGGCGTTCCTCAAACGCGTCTTCGCTTAATTTGATCCGCTAAGAGCCGCGCCCAGCGCTCGTACACGTAACCGATGTACGCGCGCGTTTCCGCGTATGGCGGAACGCCGTGATAAGCTGCGACCGCTTGCGGGCCGGCATTGTACGCGGCTAAAGCGGCTGCGTAAGGATCGGGATAGACATTTCGGTATTGGTTCAAATAATCGCCGAGCAGCTGCGCCGAGCCATAAAGCGCTGACCGCGCATCGAACGGATCGACGCCGCCGCTATCCGCCGTCCCGATCGTGAACTGCGCGATTCCGACTGCGCCTGCGCTCGAGAAAGCGTCCGGATCGAACGCCGATTCTTGCAAGATCGTGGCACAGAAAAACTCGGGATCTAAGCCCGCATCTTCTGCCGCCTTACCGGCAATGTCCGCAAGATACAAGGCATCAAACGGCGCGATACGTGGATTGCTCAGCTGGATAGAACGCGCGACGGCGAGACTGCCATGTGCGAATGGCGCACCGTCGCGCAACAGTACGAGGTCGGCCGGCGCCGTGACGCTAGCGCCGAGATGCCAACTTCGCGCCATGGTGGCGATGCGTCGAATGCGGGGCGGCCGGGTATATCCTCCCGCACCCTGTTCGGAGGTCGAGCCCGAGCAGGCGCACAACACTTGGGCGGCGGCAAGCAAGCCAAGCGTCAGACAAAGGGGCGCCAAAAATGGACTTCGCAGCGGTCGGTTATGCTCTATTGACGGCGGTGGTCGTCTTAATCGTCGGGGACTTCCTATCGACGTTCTTCTACCACGTGCCGCAGCATCTTTGGTTCACGCTTCACTTGCGCACGCATCACGATCGTCGTCGCCCCTTCTGGGATCATGCAGTCCTCTCTCGCGATCCGGCCGTACTCCTCGATGGATTGCTCGGCGCGCTTCCCTACCTGATTGTGGCCGGACTCCTGACGCGTGTTTCTTGGCAAGGCGCACTGATTGGTTTGGCGATTGGACAGTTGCACGTTTGGTGGCGTCACACGACTGACTTAGGATGGAAGACGCCGGCATGGCTGCAAGACGCAACTCGCCCGTTCGGCATCGTGCTTCCGGAGGATCATGACGGTCACCACCGCAACCCCGCTACCGAGTTTGGCGACATCTTCCGTTTCTTTGACGCACCGGCACGAGCAGTCATCGCCATCCTCGAGCCGACGAGCCGCAAGCGTCGCAAAGCACTGCTCCGGCAACGACTGGGGTTCGAATCGAACGGAGGCAGATGGTAAGACGCGCGCTCTTCCTGATCTCCGATACCGGAGGCGGGCACCGTAGCGCCGCCGCCGCAATCACCGCCGCGCTCGACGAGATTGCGACGCCGACTTTCGAACATCAAATTGAAGATGTCGCCGCGCATTGCGCCTTTCCGCTGACGCAGCTCGGAATGGCCTACAGCGCCGCGCTCCGTTTTGCGCCGCCCGTGTACGGCGCGCTTTATTACGCGACGAACGGACGCCGCCGGTATCGCGCGCTCGTGCGCTTCTGCGAGCCGCTTTACCGCGAACGGCTGCGCGATCTTTTCCTAAGCTACAAACCGGATGTGATCGTCTCGGTCCACCCGCTGCTCAATCACGCTGCGCTGCGCGCGCGCGCCGACGCGCGCATGATGCACATACCGCTCGTCACGGTCATCACGGATCTCGGCAAGGTGCATGAGTCGTGGCTCACGCCGGAAGCGGATGCGATCGTCGTGCCGGCACGCGAAGTCTACGAGCGCGCCCTCTCGCGAGGCGTTCCGCCTTCGCGCCTGCGGATGCTCGGTCAGCCGATCCATCCGAAATTCGAAGACGTGCGCGCATCGAAAGCGGAGCTGCGCCGGCAACTCGGCTTGCCACAAGATGCGTTCGTCACGCTTTTGATGGCGGGGGGCGAAGGCGGCGGCAAGCTGCTCCCGACTACTCTTGCGCTCGCCAAGTCGGGCCTCGATACGTTCTTGATCGTCGTCTGCGGGCGAAACGCCGCACTTCAAACGAAGCTCGAAGAGCTCGCGCCCACGTTCAACATGCGCACGCGCGTGCACGGATACACGGATGCGATTCCGTCCTTGATGCGCGCCGCCGATCTATTGGTGACAAAAGCGGGACCTGGTTCGCTTGCTGAGGCCAACGTTGCGCAGATCCCGGTCGTCGTCTACGATTACGTGCCGGGACAAGAGCGCGGAAATATCGACTTCGTGCGCCGCAACGGCATCGGCGTTGTCGCGTTGCATATCAATGAAGCCGTCGGGGCAGTTAAGCGGTTGCGCGACCATCCCGAAGAGCTCGCCACGATGCGCGCCCGTCAAGCAGAGGTGGCGCCGCATCACAGCGCGCGCCGCATCGCGCGCTTAATCGCACAAATTACAACCGAAGGATCGTTACCGGCAGACGGAGTGCTCTACCAGCCGCTACCTGCCGTCGCGTCGCTCTAACTAGCCGGGCGCCTTCAGGCCGCCGCGCAGCGCCATCGTTGCGGCGCCCACGACCCCGGCATCGTTGCCGAGTTGTGCGATCACGACGCGCGTCGTGCGTTTGGGAACCATCGTCGTCAGCTCGTCTACCCGATCGCGAATCGAATCGATCATAAAGTCGCCCGCACTACTGACTCCTCCGCCGAGTGCAATCAACTGCGGATTGACGAACGCGATCACATTTGCGACGCCGATTGCGAGATCTTCAGCGAAATTCTGCCAGGCGGCGAGTGCATGACGGTCGCCGGCTTGCGCGGCTTTTCGAATCGCTTTCGAGCCGAGCTTCTCGGGCTTCTTGTCGAGCAGCGTGCTGCGCGGAAATGAGTTGCGCACTGCAAAAGCATGACGAATCAGCCCCGTGCCCGACGCTTGCGCTTCGAAGCAGCCGATCTTGCCGCAATTGCAAACAAAGCCGTCGCGCGCCCGAATCTGATGGTGGCCGATCTCACCGGCGCCATCCGAATTGCCAAGAATGAGATCGCCGTCCGCAACGATGCCGCCGCCGACTCCGGTGCCGAGCGTCAGCAAAACGAAATTGCTCGTCCCGCGTCCGGTTCCGTACGTATACTCACCGAGGGTCGCACAACGCGCGTCGTTTCCAACGAAGATCGGCTGGGTGAAGCGCTCGCTCAGACGTCCGCCGAGTGGGACATTCTCCCATTGAAAGTTGGGCGAGTAGACCACCGAGCCGTTACGCAAGTCAATGTTGCCCGGTGAGCCGATGCCGATTCCGACGACGCCGTCGGCTTCGCCATCCTTCAGCGCAGAATCGATCATGGCTTCAGTCGCCTGGAGCACCGCGTCGACGGCATGATCTTCAAGATCCTGCTCGTGACTGCTAAGGATTTTGCCGTCTTCACTCACGACCGCAGCGGTCACGTGGCTTCCACCCAAATCAACGCCGATTGCCTTGCGCATACGCGGAACTACGGTGCCGGCGGACGGTTTCCTTATCCGGCAAGTCGAACTCTACGTCATGCAAACGATCGACCTTATCAACCTGCGTAAATTCTCTCGCGACACCGGGCAGCCGACACATCCCGAGCTGCTCGACACGACTCCGATGGAGCACGTCAACGAGATCGAGATCACCGAAGAGCACATCACGATCACATACAACGAGCGCATCAACCGGTCGTACAACGCAAACGAAATCGTCCACCGCGAATGGGCGTATAAATATAATGACGACCCGGAATTCGTGCGTGCGATCGGAAAAGTGATCGACCTCGCGCGCAAACACCTGAAAGACTTGCCGGAGAACGTCGCGTGTCCGCCGGGCTGCGCCGAGTGCTGCAGCGGCTACGAGCCGTTCGTGAGCCGCGCAGACGTTGCCCGAATCGCGGAACACCTCGGTATGCCGTACGACGAAGTCCTTAAGGAGTACGTCGTGCCGCGAACGAGCGCCGATAGCTTTTATGTGGGCTACTTGCGCAAAGTCGACGACGACATTGCGTCGCGCTGCGTGTTTCTGAAGGGCTCACGTTCGGGTAAGTACTACTGTGGCATCTACCCTGCGCGTCCAGGCGACTGCAAAGACTTCACGCCGATCGGTTGTGAAGATGTCGACACGTCGCTGCCGCGCAATGTCCGCCACGAAATAGGATCCCCGTTCGTCCCGAAGCATCGCAAGCGAGCGCATAACGGCAAACGTCACTCTAGGCGCTAAATCATCGCTCGCAAATGCTCGGGGATAAGGAGAAGTCGATGCGTTTGTTACGTTGGATCATGATCGCAGGCGCGATGCTCGCTGTAACGAGCACGGCGTTTGCGGTCCCGAACGCGATGCATAGAATGCATAACGCGATGTCATCAAAAGTACTCAACATCAACATGGGTCCACAGAACGGTTCAAAGCAGAACGGAACTGCAAGCATCAAGGACGTCAGCGGGGGCGTCTGGGTCAAAGTCAGCGTCTTCAACGAGCCCAAGGGCGCCTCTGAGCCGGCGCACATTCACGAGGGTACGTGCAAGAAGCTGAATCCCGCGCCGTACAAGCCGCTCTCGAACGTCATCAAAGGCACGTCGATTACGACCGTTAAAGGCATAAGCGTCGTCAGCCTCAAGAAGGCTCACTACGCGATCAACGTGCATGAGTCGGCCGCAAACCTCAAACACTACGTTTCCTGCGGCGATATTTAGAGCCCGTTCGCTGTAAAGCGCCGAAGAGGCATCGCAACTGCGATGTCTCTTCTCTTTTCTGGAGCACAACTGCGATGAAGGAAGATCGAATCTCCCGTTTCGGCGAGCCCGACGAGGCGACGCTCCCCGACGACATCAAGCAAATCTACGAAGCGAATCGCGCGAAGATCGGTTTCGTTCCGAATGTCTTTCGCGCATACGCCAAGCGGCCGGAACATTTTCGCGCATTCATGGCCTACCACGATGTGCTAATGAAAGGGCCGGGCGGGCTCAGTCGAGCCGAGCGCGAAACGATCGTGGTCGCGGTCTCAGCGGAAAACATCTGCCAATATTGCGTGACCGCGCACGGTGCCGCATTGCGGATCTTGGGCAAGGATCCGATCCTAGCGGATCAGATTGCGATCAATTGGCGGACAGCAAATCTTTCGCCGCGGCTACGCGGCATTTTAGAGTTCGCATCGGCGGTTAACGAACCGGGTTTCTCTGCCACGGATGCCGACATCGAGCAGATGCATGCGCAGGGATTCAGCGACGACGAGATTTGGGATATCGCCGCAATCGCGGGGTTCTTCGGTTTTTCGAATCGCATGGCCGGCATGATGGACCTGCGGCCAAATGCGGAGTTCTATTCGTTAGGGCGCGATCAGGGTGGCGCTTCGACAAGCTCAGCGTGACACAATCATGCGACCAGCGATTGAAATCGTTCTACGTCGATGTTGCCGCCGCTGATGATCACACCGATCCTCTTATGATTTTCAATTTTGCGATTTAGCATCGCAGCCAAACCGGCGGCGCCGCCCGGCTCCGCAACTAGTTTTAACCGCTCGAACGCAAACCGCATCGCAGATTTCAGGTGCTCGTCGCTGACGGTGACGACCTTGCAGTTATGACGGCGCGCAAGTTCAAAGGTTAGCTCGCCTGGTGACGGCGTCCGTAAGGCGTCGGCGATCGTCTCCGGTACCGGACCCGTGACGCGCACGCCGGCTGCAAGTGAGCGCGCAAAATCATCCGCGGTTTCCGGCTCTACCCCGTAGAGTTGAACGCGGTCGTTGACGCCGTGCGCTGCAACCGCGGTTCCGGATAACAGCCCGCCGCCGCTCGTTGCAACCACGATCGCGTCGAGGTCACTGACTTCCTCGAGAAGTTCAAGAGCGGCCGTTCCCTGGCCGGCGATGATGCGCGGATCATCGTACGACGGAACGAGCGTCGCGCCGCTGCGCTCTGCCAGATCCCTGGCAATCGCTTCGCGGTCGCCGGTTTTCCGATCGTAAAAGACGATTTCGGCGCCGTGTCCCCGTGTCGCTTCAATTTTGTTCGGGGGTGCATCACTCGGCACCACGATCGTCGTCCGAATTCCGAGCCGTTGCGCCGCAAGCGCCACCGCTGCCGCATGGTTGCCGCTCGAAAACGCGACGACGCCGCGCGTTTTCTCGGCTTGATTCAGTTGCGCGAGGCGATTGTAAGCGCCGCGAATCTTGAATGAGCCGGTGCGCTGTAGATTCTCGCACTTGAGAAAGATCTGCGCGCCCGCGTGCGCGTCGAGTTGCCTTGACGTCAGCACCGGCGTCCGATGCACGACGCCGCGCAGACGCGCGGCGGCATCGCGTACATCAATAAATGAAACGACCTCGGTGGTGCTCGTCACTACGGCGTCGGACTCGCTGCAGGCGCGTATTGCATGTGGATGTGCCATTCGCGCACCTTGCCGTTGTCGTCTAACACCATGGTCTCGGTGTACATGTGCTTCTCGAACTTTGCGTTGAAGGTGTGAGTCGTCGGTCCTTCGTTTTGAACCTGCAGCTCTTGCACACCCTCGAACTTGCCTTGACTGTTTAACTCGTCAGCCAATCGCGCGACTGCCACCCGCCTGATCGTCGGTTGCGCCGACGCATCGAAGTCGTTAAAGACCGGCCCCATGTTGTCGGCAATAACCGCATTTGTGATTTTGTCCGCCTCGCGCTCGTAGCGGTTCTTCGTCGAACAGCCGCTCAATAAAACCGTGATGCCTAGAGCCGCCACAATAAAAGACTTCATAACCCTCCCCTTCACTGCAAATTCGATGCCTTATACGTTCGCAATTCAGCCGCGCGGCTCTGCCGAACGAAAATCAACTCGTCGTCATACGAATAGAAATGCGAATCCGGCGGAATGTGAAAGCGATCCTTGCCGCGCGTGACGGTAGCATCGTTTCGTCGAATTTCGAGCGTGCAATTCCGGTAAGTTAGTACCGAGCCCGGCGCAATAAGTTGCGCCGCCGCGGGCATGTGCGCCTGGAGACCCGCGATCGTGTGCGCACGCCAGACCGTCTGCTGAAGCAAACATTCGGGCAACGCTGAAAGCGCCCACGGCGCTTCCGCGCCCAGCGGACCCGGCAGCATGTGCGAGGGCGGCTGTTTTCGACCGACCGTCGGCGGCCCGGTTGCCTTTACTGCGCGCATTTGCCAGTCATGGAATTGATGCACCGCGCGCAAGGCGATCAATCCGCCGATCGCGCAAACGAGGCACGCCGCGATCACATAGTATCGAAGCAGAAATTACGCCGCGCTCTCTGCGGGTTCGCGACCCTCCTGACTAGCGCCGAGCGTCAGCCGCATCAAACC
>JAFARW010000055.1 GCA_019245275.1 Vulcanimicrobiota bacterium | reverse complement strand
AAATCCGTGAACGCGCTTTCGATCATGCGGCTGATTCAACGGCCCGGCAAGATCGAGGGCGGCGAAATCTACTTGAACGGTGAGAATCTCCTCACCAAGTCGGAAAACGAGATGCGCCACATTCGCGGCAACGAGATCGCGATGATCTTCCAGGATCCGATGACGTCGCTCAATCCGGTGCTGACGATCGGCGAGCAGATCTCTGAAGCAATTCAGTTGCATCTCGGCTACAACCGGCGCGACGCGCTCGCCAAGACGATCGACATGTTGCGCCTGGTCCGTATCCCTCTTCCGGAGAAGCGCGTCAAAGATTACCCGCATCAGTTTTCCGGCGGCATGCGCCAGCGCGTGATGATCGCGATGGCGCTCTCATGCGAGCCGAAAGTCTTGATCGCCGACGAGCCGACGACGGCTTTGGACGTAACGATTCAGGCGCAGATCCTGGAGCTCATGAATGAGATGCAAGAGCGTACGGGTGCCGCGATCATCCTGATCACGCACGATCTGGGCGTTGTCGCGGAAGTCTGCGAGAACGTGCTCGTCATGTACGGCGGCAATATGGTCGAATACGGAACGGCCGAACAGATCTTCGATCGCCCGAAGATGCCGTACACTCAAGGATTGCTGACATCACTGCCGCGGCTCGATGCAACCACGCCCGAGCGGCTTGTGCCGATCAAGGGGCAGCCACCGAATCTCTTACGCCTGCCGCCGGGATGTGCGTTCGCGCCGCGGTGCGCTTTCCGCATGCCGATCTGCGATGAGCCGGTGCCGCTGTATGACTTCAAAGACGGCCACGTTGCGCGCTGCTATCTTTACGATGAGCGCGCGACCGGACAGCGACCGATTGAGGTTGAAACCGCGCCCCGCGTCTCGCTGGCGGAAGTCGCGGCAACGCCTCAAGAATTGGCGGAGAAACACTGATGGCGATCGCAGAATCTGCGCCGGCGAAAACGGCGTCCGGCGCGCTCCTCGGCGTTACCGACCTCTACAAATACTTCCCGATTCACGCCGGGCTCATGTCACGGCACGTCGGTGACGTCAGGGCGGTCGACGGCGTTGATTTCTCCATCGCGCAAGGCGAGACGCTCGGGCTCGTTGGTGAATCCGGCTCCGGCAAGACGACGATTGGACGCGTCATCCTGCGTCTGCTGCCGGCAACGCGCGGTGAAGTCTACTTTGAAGGGCAAAACGTTCTGACGCTAAGCCGGAACGATGTGCGGCGGCTGCGCAAAGAGATGCAGATCATCTTCCAGGATCCCTACGCATCGCTGAATCCGCGGATGACCGTCGGCGACATCGTCAGCGAACCGCTCAAGATTCACCGCATCGCGACCGGCCGCGCAGCTGACGATCGAACGCAGGAGCTTCTCAAGCTCGTCGGCTTGCAGCCGTATCACGCCAATCGCTATCCACACGAGTTTTCAGGCGGCCAGCGACAGCGCATCGGGATTGCGCGCGCGCTCGCGGTGGATCCGAAGTTTATCGTTTGCGATGAGCCCGTGTCGGCGCTCGACGTCTCGATTCAGGCGCAGGTCATCAATCTGCTCGAGGATCTGCAGGCGCAGCTGCGGCTAACCTATCTCTTCATTGCGCACGATCTCTCGGTCGTGCGCCACATCTCGACGCGGGTGGCCGTCATGTACGTTGGCAAACTAATGGAGCTGGCGGATCGCGATTCGCTTTATGAAAATCCCATGCATCCGTACACGCAGGCGCTTCTTTCAGCGATTCCGATTCCCGATCCGCGCGTCGAGCGCAGGCGCCGCAGGATCATCTTGATGGGCGACATTCCCTCGCCGGTCAATCCGCCGTCCGGCTGTCGCTTTCACACGCGTTGTCCGATCGCATTTGACCGTTGCAAAGTCGAGATTCCGCCATTCACGGAGTACAAACCGGGGCACTTTGCGGCATGCCATTGGGTCGAAGAACATGGCGGCCAAGCGCCGGATTTAGCGGCCCTAAGCCAGCCGGCTAGCGCCGCTTGACCAGAAGCAAAACGGAAGCACAAATGAAAACCGGCCGCTGAATTGCAGCCGGTTTTTTCATTTACGCCGGGTTACTTTTTCTTGCGTCCGCCCTTTTTGCGGCGTCCGCCTTTTTTGCGGCCGCCGGCTTTCTTGCGGCCGCCGGCTTTCTTTCGACCACCCTTGCGAGCGGCTTTCTTTCGTCCACCTTTGCGGCTCTTCTTGCGGCCGCCGGCTTTCTTTCTGCCGCCGGCTTTCTTTCTGCCGCCGGCTTTCTTACGGCCGCCGGCTTTCTTGCGTCCACCGGCTTTCTTGCGGCCCGCTGATTTGCGACGGCCCGATGTTTTGCGACGCTTGCGAGGCGTCGGCGTTTCCATCGTTTCGCCGTTCATCATCATGTCGGAATCCATGGATGTCCTCTCTCGCCCCGTGGGACGAACATGACTGAATGAAGTATTGTTCGCGTCGATTTCGACGCCCGTGCGTGCATCGTACATTCTTTTACAAGATAATGCAAATACACACGCGCGACGCGCGCACGTACGCATGATGTAACGCCAAAAATTGCTCCCGGCTTGACGGGCAGTATATACTTAGCCCCGTGAAAAAGCCCCTGATCATCGTCGAGTCGCCGACTAAAGCGCGCACGATAAAGAAATTCTTGCCGCCGCGCTATGCCGTGAAGGCGTCCGTTGGGCACGTCCGTGACCTTCCCAGGAGCACGTTGGGCGTCGATATCGAGCACGATTTCGAACCGCGGTACCTCACCATTAAAGGTAAAGGCGAGGTCATCAAAGATCTCAAGGGCGCGCTGAAAACCGCAACCGACGTTTATCTCGCGACCGACCCGGATCGCGAAGGTGAAGCGATCGCATGGCACCTCGCGGAACTTTTGAAGTTGCCGAATCCGAAACGGATCGAGCTTCATGAAATTACTAAGGAAGCTGCCCTAGCGGCGCTGCGGTCGCCGCATCACATCGACCAGAATCGCGTCAACGCGCAGCAAGCGCGTCGCATTCTCGACCGCATCGTCGGCTACAAGATCTCTCCGCTGCTCTGGTCTAAAATCCGCGGTGGCCTCTCCGCGGGACGCGTGCAATCGGTCGCGGTCAAATTGATCGTCGAGCGCGAACGCGAGATCGAGCGCTTCGTCCCGCAAGAATACTGGTCGATCACGGCGTTTCTCTCACCGCACGGTGATGAGGCTGCCATGTTTCCGGCCGAGCTGATCAAGCGTGACGGCGAGAAGATTCAAGTTTCAAATGAGGCGCAATCTTCGCAGATCGTCGCGGATCTGCAGGGCGCGCCCTACGTCGTCGATGCGGTCAAGCGCCGCGAAGCGCGACGGAACGCACCCGCGCCGTTCACGACATCAACGCTGCAGCAAGAGGCATCGAAGCGGCTGAAGCTACGCGTTCGCCGCACGATGCAGCTCGCGCAAGCCCTTTACGAAGGCGTCGATCTTGGCGCCGAGGGCACCCAGGGTCTGATTACCTACATGCGCACCGACTCGACGCGCATCTCAGACTCCGCAAAGGAAGCGGCGCGAAATTATATCGTCGCAAACTACGGCGCGGAATACCACGGCGGACGTGAACATCGAGTTCGTGAGGGGGCGCAGGATGCGCATGAAGCGCTGCGGCCGACGTCCATCGAGCGCACGCCGGAGAAACTTGCGAAGGTTCTCAAGCGGGACGAACTGCGGCTCTATGCGCTGATTTGGGAACGCTTTGTGGCGTCGCAGATGTCCCCTGCCGTCTTCGATCAGACAACAGTTGATATTACGGCGCAATCCGCGCGCGCGCCGCACCGGTACGGATTCCGCGCGACCGGGAGCGTTCTAAAATTTGCCGGCTTTACGAAAGTCTATGAAGATAAGGAAGAGGAGAACGGCAAGGCGTCCGGCCGCGCCCGGCAGCGCCTGCCCGAACTCACCGAGCAAGACCGGCTGATGTTCCATCGGCTCGAGCCGAAGCAACACTTCACCGAGCCGCCGCCGCGATACACCGAGGCCTCGCTCGTTAAAGCGCTTGAAGACAACGGCATCGGACGACCTTCGACCTATAGCACGATCGTCGAGACGATTCAGGCGCGTCAATACGTCACGCAGCAAGAGCGTCGCTTTCATCCGACGGAGATCGGCATCGCCGTAAACGATCTGCTCGCCGAACACTTCCCGGACGTCGTCGATCTTGAGTTCACGGCGTCGATGGAAAACGATTTGGATAAGGTCGAAGAGGGCCACGAAGATTGGGTGTCGCTGCTGCGCAGATTTTACGGCCCGTTTAAGTTGGAGCTCGATCGCGCCGAGCAGATCTTGCCGAAAGTCGAGTTCAAGGACGAGCCAACGGATGAAATCTGTCCGAAGTGCGGCCGTCCTATGGTCATCAAGTCCGGACGATTCGGGCGTTTCATCTCTTGCACGGGTTATCCGGAATGCAAGACGACGCGCCCCCTGATCATCGATACCGGAGTACGCTGTCCCCTCGACGGTGGAATCATCGCGGAACGCAAGTCACGCAAGGGACGGGTCTTTTATGGTTGCGTGAACTATCCGAAGTGCGATTTTGTTTTGTGGGATCGCCCGCTGCCGCGTTCGTGTCCGATCTGCGGTGCCATCCTCGTCGAGCGAACGAAGCGCGGCGGCGCAACGCAGGTCGAATGTAGCGCGGATCGCACGCATGAGATAGGCCCCGCTGCGGCCGCTTCGTGAGCGAATCCCTTACCGTTATCGGCGGCGGTCTTGCCGGCTGCGAAGCGGCGTGGCAAGCGGCACAATGCGGTGCGCAAGTCGAGCTCATCGAGATGCGGCCGGTCCAAAGCGGACCGGCGCATCATACTGCCGATCTCGCGGAGCTTGTTTGCAGCAATAGCTTTCGTGGTGCCGCACTCGAAAATGCGGTCGGGCTGCTCAAAGAGGAGCTGGCACAACTCGATTCGCTGGTCGTCACGAGCGCGCGGACATGCGCCGTTCCCGCCGGCGGTGCACTAGCGGTCGACCGAACGCGTTTCTCGCAACTCGTACAGACACGTCTCGCGGAAGAGCCGCGCGTAAGCATCCGGCGCGAAGAAGCGACACGCATTCCGCGGATGAGTCCGGTGATCGTGGCCTGCGGCCCGCTGCCCGCGCGGCGGTTGCTCGGCGATATCGATGAGCTGCTGCACGAAGCGGGAGCATCGTCGTCCAATCGCTTGCACTACTACGATGCCGCTTCGCCGATCGTCGCTGCGGATTCGATCGACACGACGAAGATGTACGCGAAGGCGCGTTACGATAAGGGCGATGGCGACGACTATCTGAACATCCCGCTGGATGAAGCGCAATACCGTCAGTTGCTGACCGATTTACGAACGTTGCCACAACACGAGGCAAAGGAATTCGAATGCGATGCTTCAGGCAAGCGGCGACCGTTCTTCGAAGGCTGCCTGCCGATCGAAGAGATGGCCCGGCGCGGCGATGACGTTTTGCGCTTCGGGCCGCTCAAGCCGGTTGGGTTACGCGATCCTCGCACCGGCAGCGCACCGTATGCGGTCGTGCAGCTTCGCAAAGAGAATCTGCAGGCGAGCGCCTTCAACTTGGTCGGCTTTCAAACGCGGATGACGTGGCCTGCACAGAAAGAAGCCTTCTCGAAACTTCCCGGGCTCGAAAACGCAGAGTGGCTGCGGCTGGGCGTCATGCATCGCAACACATTTATCGATTCACCGCGACTCTTAGATGAAGATCTGCGCTTGCGCGGCTTCGAAGCCTTGCACTTTGCAGGACAGATCACTGGCGCCGAGGGCTACGTCGAAGCAGCAGCGTGCGGCGCGATTTCCGGCATCGCGGCCGCGCGACGCATGCTTGGTCTCCCGCAGGTGCGCGTTCCCTCGCAAACCGC